>CAZAWS010000043.1:0-9861 GCA_964488755.1 uncultured Anaerolineaceae bacterium
TACTGATTTACTGATTTACTAATCCCTGATTTACTAACTACCTAATCCCTGAAAAGGAAAAATTATGACCCCAAAAAAAGTAGCTGTCCTCGCCGTAGGCGGGAACGCGCTAATTGTAGATAAAACGAAAAAATCAATCCCCGACCAATTTGATGCCATCAAAGAAACGATGAGCCATATCGCCGGAATGATTGAAGGTGGCTGGGACGTTGTCATCACACATGGCAACGGACCCCAAGTTGGCTTCATCTTACGCCGTTCAGAATTGTCTCTTGGCGAACTGCACCCTGTAGCAATGGATTACGCTGGCGCAGATACACAAGGCGCAATTGGCTATATGGCGCAAAAAGCCCTTCGTAATGAATTCAAAAAACGTGGCATTGATAAAACAGCCGTCACCGTTGTTACCCAAGTTCAGGTTGATGCTGATGACCCCGCCTTTGAGAACCCAGCAAAACCCGTTGGCTCCTTCCTTGACGAAGCCACAGCCAAAGAACGCATGGCATTAGGACAAAATTTTGTTGAAGATGCCGGTCGTGGTTGGCGCAGAGTTGTGCCCTCCCCATTGCCGATGAATATCGTTGAAGTGGATGCCATCAAAAAACTCGTTGAAAATGGATTCTCCGTCATCGCCGTTGGCGGCGGCGGGATTCCCGTTGTCGAGAAAGAAAATGGCGATTTACGCGGCGTAGAAGCCGTCATCGACAAAGATTTTGCATCCGGCTTGCTAGCCAACAACCTCAACGCCGATCTACTTATCATCTCCACCGCTGTTGAAAAAATTGCCATCAACTTCGGCAAAGACAATGAAGAATGGCTCGATGAAATGACCGTGGCTCAAGCCGAGAAATACATCGAAGAAGGTCATTTTGCCCCCGGCAGTATGCTCCCCAAAGTTCAGGCAATTGTCAAATTCCTGAAAGAAGGCGGCAAAAAAGCCCTCGTCACCGATCCGCCAAATATCCAACGCGCCCTAAATGGCGAAACGGGTACTTGGATTGTTCCCTAATTGATCCATTTTCGTAGGGGCGCAGCATGCTGCGCCCCTACGAAAACCCATATATGAAACGCATTTTCGCTTTCATCAAATCCCCTCCCCTCATTCTTGCAGCCATCACCGTGCTTGCCTACGGCATCCTCGCGCCCCAACTCGGCTTCTACTGGGACGACCTCCCCATCGGCTGGATTCGCTACGAACTCGGTCAAGAAGCACTCACACAATACTTCTCCACAAACCGTCCCGCATGGGGAATATGGTACGGCATCCTCACAAAATTTATCCCCTATCAACCCCTTTATTGGCAAATACTCGCCCTCTTTTGGCGTTGGCTCACCGCCCTTCTTTTCTGGGGAATTTTCCGTCAACTTTTCCCCGCCCGCAAAAATCTTGCCCTCGCCTCAGCCCTACTTTTCCTTCTCTACACAGGCTTCAACCAGCAATTTGTCTCCTTCGTTTACGGCTATCATTTCACCACTTATTCGCTCTACCTTTTTTCACTTCTCGCTATGCTCTGGGGGATTAAAAAACCGCGTCTTCTTTATCTCGGATTACTCGCTTCAGCCTTAAATCTCATTATGGGGGAATACTTTTTCGTCTTAGATTTAATGCGTCCCCTGCTACTTTGGATAGTTTTTCAAAACATTTCAGATTGGAAAAAGCGAGCTTCGCGCGTGTTTTCAACTTGGTTGCCCTACCTCATCGTTTTCTTGGCGGGAATATTAATGCGCGCCCTCGTCTTCAACAATCAAGTCTACGAATACAGCCTTCTAGATCAACTCCGCACCGCACCACTCCTCACCATAGCCGAATTATTCAAAACCATCCTTCTTAGCCTCTACACAACCTTCGTTGCCGCGTGGGGGCAAGCCTTCATCTTGCCCGATTTTGAATTACAGGGCAAAGTAACGATAATAATTTATCTTGGCATTATGATTGTCAGTTTTGGGGCGGTGTTATTTGCTCTCACCCGCCCCCCTCTAACTCCCCCCGAAGGGGGGAGAACTAGTTCCTTCCCCCTTCGGGGGAAAACTAGGACGGGGACACCCCTCATCCTCCTCGGCATAATCTCTGCTCTCCTAGCGGGAGTCCCCTTTTGGATTACGGGCTTACCCATTTCATTAGGCTTTCCTGCAAACAGAGCCACTTTACCATTTATACTAGGAAGTGTCTTTTTCATTGTCGGCATTATTTCACTAATTCCACGCAGAAATTTGCAAGTATTTTTATTCGCCATTCTAATTGCTTTTTCGGCAGGCAGACAATTTCTCTGGGCAGATGAATATAGACGAGATTGGATCGTGCAAAAAAATCTCTTTTGGCAAATGTCTTGGCGAATTCCCGATTTAGAAGAAAACACAACAATTTTGCTCAACGAAGGTGCGCTTAAGTTTTATGCCGACAATTCGCTAAGTGCACCCCTAAATTGGGTTTACGCCCCCAATGCAACTGCCAAGCACATCCCTTATATGCTTTATTATTTACGCTCCCGTTTTGGGGTGGATGGAGAAAATCTTAAAGAGAATATGCCTCTATACCACGATTTTATAGCTGGCGAATTTAACGGCAACACCAATCAGATGCTTTTAATCAATTTCTCTCCGCCGGGGTGTTTGCATATTATTGATCCCGTAATTGATAGTAAAAATAGATTTATTTCAGACACGCTCTTAAGAGACGCGGTATCTTTTTCTGACCCCAATTTAATTCTGACAGAGGGCGACCCAAGAATGCCTGAAATTTATGCGCCAGAGCCTAAACATGGCTGGTGCTATTATTTTCAACGAGCAGAGTTAGCCCGTCAGCGCGAGGATTGGGAACAGGTGCTGAAGTTAGGTGAGAAAGCCTTTGATTCTGGCGACTACCCGAATGACCCTACGGAGAATTTTGTCTTTATAGAAGCCTACGCCCACACTAACGATTGGGAGAACGCGTACCAACTATCCACACGCGCGAAGCGAATTTCTCCATCCTATATGACACCTTTGCTTTGTCCACTTTGGAAACGGATAGATGTTGAGACACCATCCAGCCCCCTTAAAAAAGAAACTGTGATAAAAGTAATGGATGATTTATCTTGTAAGTAGGGTATTTTGCTTTATAATATCTAATGTTAAAGGAGGTCGTTATAAGAACAGTGATTTGCCAAAGCTAATTTTAATTTTCAACCCTATATATTAAGGAGAAGAAAAAAATGAATAAGAAAGTTTTATGGATTTTAAGTGTTCTGGTAATCGCATCTTTTGTGCTTACCGCTTGCGGTGGTGGCGAAGCTGCTCCCGCTGATGAAGCCCCTGCTGGAGAAGCCCCTGCTGATGAAGCCCCCGCAGAAGAAAGTGCGTATCAGATTCCTGCCGTTGAAGAAGGCAAATATAATGTTGCTTTCGTCTATGTTGGACCCCATGATGATGGTGGTTGGACACAGGCGCATGACGTTGGTCGTGAATATGTTCAAAATAATGTAGAAGGTGTTCACACTGCTTATGTTGAGACCGTTGCCGAAGGTGCCGATGCCGAGCAAGTTGTTCGTTCTTTGGCTCGCAAAGGTTTTGATGTGATTTTCACCACTTCCTTTGGCTTTATGGATGCTTCCGAAATTGTTGCTGATGAATTCCCTGATGTAAATATTGTTCATATTAGTGGTTTCAAAGCGAACGGGGCTAATTTTGGTAACTTGATGGGCGCAATGGAAGATATGAAGTATTTGGCCGGTATGTTGGCTGGCTCTCGCGCAAAAATGGATGGCAACCCCAAATTGGGCTATATTGCCACCTTCCCTATTCCTGAAGAACTTCGCTTAGGCAATGCTTTTGCTTTGGGCGCAATGGAAACCTGCCCCGATTGCACAATAGATGTTCGCTGGATCAATACTTGGCATGACCCCATCAAAGAACAAGAAGCCGCTTCTTCCCTCTTTGATAGTGGTGTTCAAGTTGTAATGACGGGTGCTGATACCCCCGCTCCCGCCGAAGCCGCTCCTGAAGGCAAATGGGGCATCACTTTTGACTATAAAGACAACTGTGTAGTAGATGCCTGCTTGACCTCTATGTACTGGAACTGGGGCGTTGTCTATGCTGATATTGTTGAACAATCTCAAGCTGGCGAATGGGTTGGCGGTTGGGAGTATTTCGATGCTGACTCTGGTGCTCTAGGTCTCTATGGCTTCATGACAGGCGAAGAAATGATGCCTGGTGCTGCTGAACTTCCTGCTGAAGATCTGGCTCTCATTAACGATACTCTGGCAGAAATGTTAGCTGGTAAATTCACTCGCTTCGATGTTTTCGCAGGTCCGATTATGGATAACCAAGGCAATGAAGTCCTCGCTGAAGGCGAATACCTTGAGCAACTTGACCTTGATGGTTTCTCTCAATTTGGTAGCGAATGTGAAACCTGTATGTACTGGTGGAATCAGAATATCTCTGCTGAATTGCCCGATCTTGACTAAGTTTGTGTAATATAATAGTAGGAGGCGACCATAAAGGTCGCCTCCTATTATTTTAGATTAAAGTTCGAAGATGAGTTGTCTGCTGAGATAGGAAGTTCGATTAACCAGACTTCTTATTTGAGCAGAGACTTCAATCTCTGAAGATTTACAATCCTGCAACTTTAAAAAATTATCCCCTTAAAATAGGAGCCTTGCCTATGACCTCATCCCCTTCCCCTAACGCTGTCGCTAACGCAGTAGAAATGAAAGATATTGTCATCCGCTTTCCAGGCGTGTTGGCAAATGACCACGTTAATCTCACCCTAAAGCATGGTGAAATTCATGCTTTATTGGGGGAGAATGGCGCAGGAAAAAGCACCTTAATGAGTGCTTTAGCAGGACTGTATAAACCCACATCAGGAACAATACACATACATGGTGAATTAGTTGACTTTAACTCACCTAGAGATGCTATCGCTAAGGGGATCGGTATGGTTTACCAGCATTTTATGCTCGTTCCCACCCAAACGGTAACTGAGAATATCTTGCTCGGCTTGAATGAACCGAAATTCTTCATGGATTTACCCAAATACGACCAAAAAATCCGAGATCTACAAGAACAATTTGGCTTAAACGTTGACCCCACCGCGAAAATTTGGCAATTATCAGTTGGCGAACAACAACGCGTTGAGATTTTAAAAACCCTTTATCGCGGGGCAAATATACTTATTATGGACGAGCCAACGGCTGTTCTTGCGCCCCAAGAAATTGACGATTTAATGGAAACAATGCGCACTATGACTAAGCAAGATAAATCCATCATCTTTATTAGTCATAAGCTCAATGAGGTCACCGCAGTTGCAGATCGCTTAACCGTTTTGCGCAAAGGGGTAGCAACCGCCGAAGGTATTGGCGTTAAGGGGATGACCGGCGAAAAATTAGCCGAGCTAATGGTAGGACGCAAGGTTGTTTTCCGTGTAAAGAAAAAAGAACAAGAACCTGGCGATGTCGTGCTTGACGTGAAAGAAGTTAGCGCAATCAACAACAAAGGCGTGCGTGCCTTGAACAAACTTTCGCTCAAAGTACATCAGGGAGAAATTTTGGGCATTGCTGGCGTAGCAGGCAATGGTCAAAGCGAATTGGCAGAGGTCATAACTGGGTTACGCGCCTGCGAGGGCGAAATCCTCATTAACGGCGAAGATGTGTCCAATCAAGAACCAAGTGTCTCTATAGCACAAGGCGTGGCTCATATCCCAGAAGACCGTACGGGCGTTGGCTCTGCACCCAATATGACCATCACCGAAAATACGATCATGAAAAATTATCGTGATGAGCCAATTGGAACAAAATGGAATATCAATTTCACCGAAGCCCGAGACCATGCCCGAGAATTAAAAGATGTCTATGATATTCTTGCCCCTAATGTACGCACAATGGCACGCAAACTATCTGGCGGCAATTTACAAAAAGTAATTCTAGCGCGTGAAATTACAACCAACCCTAAACTAATGATCGCTATGCAACCCACACGCGGTTTAGATGTGGGCGCAATTGAATCCATTCAACGTCTATTGCTTAAACAACGCGAAGAAGGCACAGCTATTTTGCTCATCTCCGAAGAACTAGAAGAGCTACTAACGCTCAGCGACAGAATCGCCGTTCTGCATGAAGGCGAAGTAATGGGCATTTTAGACGCAAAAGATGCAGATATGAAAGAAATCGGTTTAATGATGACCGGCGAAAAACACAAAGCCTAAAACGTATTACGTAAAAAAACACATCATATATTTTACGCAATACTTAAAAAATTTCTCCGTGAACTCTACAAATTTCGTGTATTAAAAAAAGGATTGTTATGAACCTTCCCTACACCCTAATTTTTGAAAAACGCACCGAAGATTACCCCAAATGGTTGCCAGCCGCAGTATCCATAGGCTCTGTTGTAGTCGCCTTTATTATCAGCGGTATTTTGCTGAAAATTATCGGCGGAGAACCATTGCGGGTAATTAAATTTTTCTTCACCGCCACCTTTGGCTCTTGGGCTGTGTTTTCAGACACAATGGTAAAAGCCACACCACTTATTTTGGTTGGTCTAGCTTGTACCGTTGCCTTCAAAATGAAACTCTGGAATATCGGCGCAGAAGGACAATTTTATATGGGCGCATTTTTCGCCAGCCTCGTTGTCCTCGTCCCCATGGTCAACCTAGAAACAACCCCAAAATTTCTTGTTATCGTATTAATGATGATAATGGGCATGATTGGTGGTGCAATCTGGGGTTTTATTCCTGGGATTCTTAAAGCCAAATACAACGTTAATGAAATCATCATTACCCTGATGCTCAATTATATTGCCCTCTACTGGAATAACTTCTGGATTTTCGATAAATGGAGCGATGCAGGTTTTCAAATGACCCCACAATTTGAAAAAGTAGCTTGGTTGCCTCGCCTCTCAGACCTAGCCCGCGAATATCGCATGTTTTCGGGCATCACCCTTCACTTGGGCGTGATTATCGCCATCATTGCAGCAGCAATCATCTGGTGGATACTGGAACGCAGTCGCTGGGGCTACGAAATCAAACTCATTGGCGATAATCCCAAAGCAGCGCGTTACGCAGGCTTAAATATCACCAAAAACATCATCTTGGTTTTTATGCTTTCAGGCGCATTGGCTGGTCTAGCGGGAATGTCTGAAATCAGCGGCGTTGTTCATCGACTACAAGAACGCATCTCCCCCGGCTATGGCTTTACAGGCATCATCATCGCATGGCTGGCAAAACTAAACCCATTCACCGTTATCCTCGTCTCAATTCTCTTTGGCGCACTCATCGTGGCAGGACGAGAAATTCAACCCTCAGGAATCGCCTATCTCCTACAGGGCATCATCCTATTCATGGTAATTAGCAGCGATGTTTTACTTCGCTATAAAATCCGCCTAATTAACTTAAAACCACAGGAGGCATAAATGAATCTAGAAATCATTCTACACGCAGGTCTTGCCACTGGCACCATCCTTCTATTTGCCGCAATTGGTGAAGTCTTCGCCGAACGCTCAGGCATACTCAATCTTGGTGTAGAAGGCATGATGCTTCTCGGTGCAATGGCGGGATTTAGCACCTCACTCGCCACAAATAACGCTTGGCTCGGTTTACTCGTTGCAATGCTTGCTGGAGGGATTTTAAGTCTCGCACACGCCTTAGTAACCATTAATTTCCAAGCCGATCAGGTAGTTAGTGGACTTTCACTAACCTTTCTTGGCACAGGGCTTGCTCTCGTTCTTGGAGAGGGACTTACAGGTCAACATCCCCCAACTATACCCATCGTAGACATCCCCCTGCTCTCTAGCATTCCCTTTCTCGGAGCAGTTTTCTTCTCCGAGCATAGCATTTTGGTTTATGTAGGCTATATATTCGCTCCGCTTACGGCCTTCTATATCAACAAAACACGCCCTGGCATGCACCTCCGCGCAGTTGGCGAAAAACCCTCCGCAGCAGACACACTCGGCATCAGTGTTTACGGCGTGCGTTACTTCTATACCTTTGTCGGCGGGATGCTAGCGGGTTTAGCAGGCGCAACCATCTCACTCTCTGTCTCCCCCGGCTGGTACTCCACCCAAACCACCTCTGGTCAGGGATGGATAGCCATAGGCTTAGTCATCTTCGCCCAATGGAATCCCATGCGTGCCGCATTCGGTGGCTACCTCTTCGGTATGCTCCGCAGATTCATTCTCGATTTGCAAGGTCCCGCATTGATTTTTGGGATGACGAATCCGCTCTATGTGAATTCTAATTATGGCTTCTTCCTCCAGATGATGCCCTTTATCCTCACCATCATCGCCCTCGTTTGGGGGTCTCGCGCCGCATCACGCAAAAGAATCGGGGCACCCGCCGCGCTTGGGGTACCTTATATTCGTGGAGAGCGGGGATTATAGCTACACGCTAAAAACAAAACGCCGAGATTTGAAAATCTCGGCGTTTTTTATTTTTCAACATCCAACTCCCCTACTTTACTTCCACATTCCAATCTTTATATTTCTCATTCTTTCCGCGCACAATATCGAAAAACAATTCGCGCAATTTTGAAGCAACAGGTCCCATCACACCATCGCCCACAGGACGGTGATCTACTTTTGTAATCGCGGTTACTTGTGCAGCAGTGCCTGTCATAAAGAGTTCATCACAAATATAAATTTCTGTGCGGTCAACGGGGCGCGCTACAACCTCCATGCCCAGTTCTTCCGCGGCAAGTTGCATAATAGAGCGGCGTGTAATGCCTTCAAGAATATTTTCATAAACAGCAGGCGTAATCAACACGCCATCGCGCACCATAAAGATATTTTCTGCACTGCCCTCAGAGAGATGCCCTGATTGCGTCAGGACAAGTGCCTCATCAAAACCAGAGCGCACCGCATCGGTCTTGATAAACGCCGAGTTCGCATACGCCCCGCTGATTTTGCCACGAGCGGGGATCACATTATCATCCAAACGCCGCCACGAAGAAACGGTTACATGCGCGCTCGTATCATTGGAAACATATTTACCAAAAGGCAAAGCCACAATCGAAAAATCTGCTTCTACATCGTGCAACCTCACGCCTATCATCTCATCAGATTTATAAGCCAAAGGGCGGATATAAACATCCTCCGCAAAACCACCTTTTTTCACCAAATCGATTGTATGTTGCGTCATGCTTTCTGGCGTTTCGTCAAAATCCATCAGCATCATCTTGCAAGAATTCAAAAATCGCTTGTAGTGGTCGTAGGGGCGAAAAAGATACAACTTTCCATTCTCATCATTTTTATACGCCCGCACACCGCCAAAAACGCCCGTCCCGTAATTGAGCGCATGAGTCAACACCCCCACTTTTGCCTCCGAGTAAGGCACGATTTTGCCTTTGAAAAAAGCATATTCTGGTAAATTCATAAAGAGTCTCCTTTGAGATAATTAATTTTCTAAATTATACCTTAGCGCGCATCTATGGGAATGACTTCCTCGCCCGCAAAGGGATGATTTAATGGTGCAGATTCCAATTTCATCACACGACTATTTTCAAAAATGGGAAGTCGAATTCGGTCTTGTCCCCAGCTTGCTTGCCGGAAATGGGCATAAGGCGTGCTGTGAGCGGTTTTGCCAACCTCAAAGACATGGCTCAAGAAAATCGCTCAACTCCAAGTATTTGGTTTCCCCCCCTCTGCTCTAGCCACTGTCCCCAACGGTGGTTTATGAGGAAACTGCCGCCAAGGACGGCGGCAGGAGCAATCTTTTAAGGGGAGAGTGTAACCAATTACATTATGATCGTTACGGCTACGTGAAGACAACAAAATCGTAATGCACTTGATTATTTTGCCGAAGCCTGCGATGCTGTCAATTGGAACAAATCGGCAGCATCCTTACTCCCCATATCTATCAACCCCTGAACGCTTACGAAAAAACAACACCTTATG
>CAZAWS010000044.1:0-9725 GCA_964488755.1 uncultured Anaerolineaceae bacterium
AAATCTGTCTAATCCGTAAAATCCGCGTTCTATTTTGAGCCCCCTGAACGCTTACAAATAAACAATGCAAAATTTAGATAAAATCTGTTTAGCCTCAAGCAATGGAAAAACATTATGCAACTAAAACATGCCGCCCTCGTGATTGTTGACATCAGCGGATACACGCAGTTTCTGCGTCAACGAAATTTAACATTACTTCATGCCGAAGAAATCATTAGTCAACTTTTAGAATCTGTGATTGATGTTGCTGAATATCCCCTAACTTTGAATAAACTCGAAGGGGATGCCGCTTTCCTTTATGCTTTTATGGATGACGACCATGAAAAGGTAGCGCAAGATATTCTTAAGCAAACTTTGGCATTCTTCCCCGCTTTTGAGCGTAAGGCGGCGGAGTTGTCTCAAGACACCGCCTATTGTGACTGTGACGCCTGCTCGCATATTAATCGTCTCAAATTAAAGGCTTTTATTCATCACGGGGAGGTTGTGCAGAAAAAGATTCGGCAATTTGAAGAACTCGCAGGGGAGAGTGTTATTTTAATTCATCGTCTTTTGAAAAATAGCGTTGATGCAAATGAATATCTTCTGATGACAGAGGCTTTTTCTAAGCTCGCTGGCGATGTTCTAGGGTTTAAAAAAGAAAGCTACATAGAAGAATATGATCATTCAGACCCTGTACACGTGGATGTTTATTTCCCGCCTGCTAAAATTCCGCCCTTAAAGATTCAATCTTATACACCGAAAAAAAGAAGTATGTTTGTGGCACAAACTAAACGCCTATTTTCTCACGCTTTAGACAAACCAAAGACTAAGAAGTTTAAACATATTCCCAATAAAAAAGTAGGGATTTTGGCTTATTTTAAAGATATGATGGAGAGCTAGAAAAAGGGAATTGGTCACTCCCCTCTGCTCTAGCCGCTGTCCCCAGCGGCGATTTATAAAAAGCCCGCCGCCGAGGACGGCGGCGGGAGCGATGTTTTGAGGGGGGAATATGACCAATTACAGAAAAAGTTATGTTTTCTTATTCAGCTTCCTGCATGGCAAACCGAAGACTCTCTTGCCATAAAGGGATTTCTATTTCAAAAGTTTTTTCAAATAAATTACAATTTAACGCCGAAAAAGTGGGGCGTTGCGCGGGGGTAGGAAAATCAGTACTTTTTGCGGGGAGAATTTCGTGTGTTTTTTGCTCGTGCTTTTTAGGGTCTAACGCTAAAATTTCTTTTGCCCACTCAAGACGACTGCAATATCCTTCGCCAGCTAAATGATATAAACCTTTTCTTTCTTTGGCATAATCTATGCCTTTTGCTAAAACTTCTATGCTCGTTTTTGCCAACATTTTTGCCCAAGTGGGGTTGGAGATTTGATCGTCTACAATGCGCAAGGTTTTGTGCTGACGCGACCATTGCAAGGCTTTTTGCACAAATCCGCTTTGATTGCGGAGGCTGTAGACCCAACTTGTGCGAAAGATGAGATAGTTGCCATCTACCGCTTTAATCACTTCTTCGCCATGAAGTTTTGAACGCCCATAAACGCTGAGTGGGTTTGGGGAATCGCTTTCGGTATAAGGGCTTCCCTTTTCTCCGTCAAAGACATAATCGGTTGAATAATGGATGAGGAGCGCGTCTTTTTTTCGCGCGTATTCTGCTAGATGTCGCACCCCACGCGCGTTAATCGCCTCAGCAAGTTCAACGTCACGTTCGGCTTCGTCTACGGCGGTGTACGCGGTGGCGTTGACGATGAGATTCGGCGAAATTTCACGCAAAAGCGCGCGCAGTCCATCTTCATCTGCCATATCCATTTGGGGATAATCTAAGGCAGTCAAATCACCGAGTTGCGGTAAAAGTTCATTGAGTTCAGAGCCGAGTTGACCTGTGTTTCCCAGCAGGAGTATTTTCATTTCGCTTCTTTTTCAACTAATTTGGCAAGATATTCGCCATAGCTGTTGGGGTAAAGTTTTGCCAACTCGCTGAGATCGGCTAAAGAAATATAGCCCATTCTGTAGGCAATTTCTTCGGGGCATGAAATCATTACGCCTTGCCGATCTTCGACCGCTTGCACAAAATTGGATGCTTGCAAAAGTGCTTCGTGTTTGCCTGCATCAAGCCAGGCGGTGCCGCGCCCTAATTGCTGAACATGGAGTTGCCCTAAATCGAGATAAACTCTGTTCAAATCTGTAATCTCTATTTCGCCGCGAGGGGAAGGTTTTAGTGCTTTTGCGAACTCGACCACGCGATTATCGTAAAAATATAAGCCGGGAATTGCAAAATCTGAGCGCGGATTTTCAGGTTTTTCTTCGAGGCTGATGGCTATATCGTTTTCATCAAATTCTACAACGCCGTAACGTTCGGGGTCTCGAACGGGATAGGCGAAAACGGTTGCGCCCTCTTTGATTTCTGCTGATTCTCGCAATTGTTGAGGAATATCATGCCCAAAGAAGATATTATCGCCCAAAATGAGACAAACGGGATCGTTGCCGATGAAGTTTTCGCCGACAATGAACGCATCTGCCAGCCCGCGTGGTTCGGCTTGCTCGGCGTACTCGAAACTTAATCCCCAACGAGAACCATCGCCAAGTAAACGCTCGAAGGTGGGCAAATCTTCGGGGGAACTGATAATGAGAATTTCGCGAATCTCTGCCAACATTAGCATCGTTAGCGGATAATAAATCATCGGTTTATCGTAAACGGGTAAAATTTGTTTGCTAATTGCTTGTGTGAGGGGGTATAGACGTGTTCCTCTGCCACCTGCTAGAATAATTCCTTTCATTTTTCTGTCTCCTTACGTTTGCTGTAATTTTTATCTACCCAAGATTGATAATCTTTTTCTTTGTGGATGGCATCAATCCAATCTTCTTGCGCCAAATACCAGTGAAGGGTTTTTAATAAACCATCTTTTAGATTGTGCTTCGGTTGCCAGCCCAACTCGTTTTTAATTTTATCTATTTTCATCGCGTAACGCCGATCATGACCGGGGCGGTCGGTAACAAATGTTTTTTGTGAGGCATAAGGTTTCCCTTCGATGTTTGGCTTTAACTCATCTAAAATCTCACAGATAGTATCTATAATTTCCAAATTCGCGGGTTGGTTATTCCCGCCGATGCAGTAGCTTTCGCCCACTTTTCCATTTTGAAGCACTTTCCAAATGGCTTCACAGTGGTCTTCAACATAGAGCCAATCTCTAATTTGCTGACCATCGCCATAGATTGGCAAATCTTTTCCATCTAGGGCATTCAAAATCATTAGTGGAATCAGTTTTTCGGGAAATTGATAAGGGCCATAATTATTGGTGCAATTGGTTAATGTAGTCGGCAGTCCGTAAGTATGCGTATAGGAGCGGACTAAATGGTCACTACTTGCTTTAGATGCCGCGTAGGGAGAGTTGGGGGCATAAGGCGTATTCTCTTCAAAGGCAGGATCATCGGGAGCCAACGTTCCATAAACTTCATCGGTGGAAATATGGTGAAAACGAACATCATCATCGCCTAATTTCTTTTCATCCAGCCAAACTTTGCGCGCGGCTTCAAGCAGAGAGAATGTGCCCATGATATTTGTTTGCACAAAAGCCTTTGGTCCAAGAATAGAGCGGTCTACATGCGATTCAGCGGCAAAATGCACAATACCATTAATCTCGCGCTCTCTTAAGATTTTTTGCACCAATTCTTGGTCGAGAATATCACCCTGAATAAAATGATAATGATCTTGAGAAGGTAAGTTTTTCAGGTTTTCTAAACTACCCGCATAGGTCAATAAATCTAAGTTAACAATATCTATTTCTGGGTAATTTCCCAAAACATAGCGAATAAAATTAGACCCTATAAAGCCGGCTCCGCCAGTTACTAAAATGCGATTGTACATTAATCAAAAACCTCCGCGTTTTTAAATGAACTTCCTTCTAAATCTTTTGCTGATAAAACAGGTTTTTCGCCATCGGGGATATGCCAGTCAACCCCTAAATCTTCATCATTCCACATAATACATCTCTCTGCATCAGCATTATAAAAATCGGTCACTTTATATAAAAAATCTGCTCGCTCAGAAAGAACGTAGAACCCGTGCGCAAATCCCGGCGGCACCCAAAGTTGCTGTTTGTTTTCAGCCGAAAGAAATGCGCCAACCCATTTTCCAAAAGTAGGAGATGACCGCCGAATATCCACCGCAACATCATAAACTTCTCCCGTAGTCACTCTGACAAGTTTTCCTTGTGTATTATCAATTTGATAATGCAAGCCTCTGAGTGTGCCACGTTTAGAAGATGAATGATTATCTTGCACAAAGTTCTGCACAATACCCCTCTCTCTCATTTTATTTATTTGAAAAGTCTCCATAAAAAAACCGCGATCGTCATTAAATACACGCGGTTTTATGAGCAAAACATCGGGAATATCAGTTTTAATAAATTCCATATTTTTCCTTTTTAATAGTTGACCTCAAACGCCCTTTTATTGTACACTCAATAGATGCAAAAGTCATCCTCACGTGGCTGGGTTCTCTCGCGATATATTTAGGCTCAACGTGAATTAGCATGATAATTCATGTCTGAACCGATGATTGAAATCATCGTCTGAAACAAAAAGTACGATAAATCGCACTAAAACTTGCGCAATATAACCCGTTTCAACGGGTTTTGCATATTAGCCTTATGTTTTCAACATAAGGTAGTTAGTAGCAATCACGTCAATTCACGTTGAACCTATATTTACTAATGATTGTCGTTCACATCGTCTGTATGAGGTTGGTGATGGCTAAATGGACATCTAAGTAATGCGGCGGATAAACTGGATGAAGAGTTAGAGAAATGGCGCACGCGCGTTCCGTTTACAAAAAAAGCTCCCATTCCCTTGAAGGGAACGGGAGCTTTTTAAAATCTCACGTTTCAGTTATCTTATTCCCGTTTATATTCGCCTTTGACGACCAAAGTCCGCTCGCCATCATCGCCCTCTTCATAAATTTCGTAGAGCAATTCGATAGGAATTATTTGGTCTAACATCCCTTGTGCGGGACAATAGCGTTCTGCCGAGAGCTGCACAGCGCGGAGCACGGCTTTTTCGTCTATATTTTTACCCGTAATGTCATAGGTAATGGTTGATTGGGTGAAAACTTTAGGATGTTTTTCAGCGGTATCAGCATTAACGCTGACTTCGTAGGCGGTGATTTCTTGACGTTTTTTACGCAAAATGGAAATAACGTCCATCGCTGTGCATCCAGCCAAACTAATAGCCATCAATTCCATGGGCTTGAAACCATCGTTCTCCCCACCCACAGCGGGGGCAGTGCCAAGTGGCACCTTAAACCCAGATTCAGATGTGCCCTCGAAAGTCATACCGTGATCCCAAGTTACTTTTGCGTCCATATTAATCTCCTGCTCTTTAAAAAACCAAAGTGCAACGCATCTTCTGAAATGCAATGCACTTTTTATTTATTTTTCAATTACCGGTGTGACGTGTTTCTCTAGCATTGCTTTGCTAATTTGTCCCGTCCACGCAAGGACAATGGTGCCATCCCGATCAATAATAAAAGAAGATGGGTAGCTATTTACATTGAAGGCTCTACTCCCTTCACTTTCTAGGTCAATCCAAATAGGATAAGCAATATTTGTTGTTTCAATGAAGCTGGCTACTCTTTCTTGAGTTTCGTTTGCATCTATGCCGATGATGGTAAATCCATCGTCTGCATGGTCTTCGTAGTATTCTTGCAAAACGGGCAACTCTGCTTTACAAGGAGGGCACCAAGTTGCCCAAAAATTGACCATAACTACCTCACCAAGATGATCTTCAAGTGATTCTTCTTCCCCTTCTAAATTGGTAAGTGTTAGTTCTGGAGCATCAAAATTCACTTCCATTGGGACGGAGGAGTATTCCCCTGTAGGTCCATCTGCATTTACTGAATCTGATGAGTTCGGCATCAAAAAAAGCGCGGCTATGCCTAGAAGTACAATCCCAATACCTACAATGATAAGCCCAACAGAGGGAGTGTTTTTTTGCTTTAATTCTTTTTTTCTTTTTCTACTAGTATTATTTCTTTTTGCCATTTGGGATATACCTCACTTTTTCTTGACACTTAAATAAACAAAAAAAGAATCCAAAACCAAAAGGCTTCGGATTCTTTTTTCTTTTTCTACAGACCTAATAAACGGTCAATTTTTGGGCGGTCGAAACCAACTATATGTTTGCTCCCAATTGTAATTTGGGGAACACCTTGTTGCCCACTTCTACGCACCATATCGCGGGCGGCAGATTGGTCTTTTGATACATCTACATCTTTAAAACGGATGCCTTTTTTGCGAAAATAGCTTTTTGCTTTCCTGCAATAAGTACAAGTCGGCGTTGAAAACATAATTACGCGGGGTTGTTTCTTTTCACTTGCCATACTAAGACCTCAGATATTAGACCATAGACATCAGACCATAACTTAAGTCTCAGGTCTGATATCTAAAGTCTTTAGTCTAGCTTATAATTTTCTTTATTTCAGCAACCATATTGCTTTCAGGCACTGCGCCTACAACAGTAGCAGCACCATCGTTTACGGTTGTTTGGGGTACACCACTTACATTATATTGTTGCGATAAAGCACGAAATTCTCCAGCGGATACCATTTCGGCTTGAACCATATCACTTTCCAATGCCATTTGATGTGCGAGCGTCACGGCTCGTGGGCAGTATGGTCAGGTAGGGGTGACAAATACCTGCAATAAGACAGGTTCTGTCAACTCTTTGAGAAAATCACGCGTTTCTGGTGCAAGGTTAGAATCTCGTTGTGCAACAAGTAAAATATCTTGAATCAATGCGCTAAACTCATGCCCAGAGGGAATGCCAGCGTAGCGAATGCCATAATCAGAAACTGTATCACCATCTTTTGCGGCAAGCACAATTCCGGGGGCTTTGTCTACGTTGAATTTTTCTGCGACATCGGCATCGTCATCGAGATCATAAATCGTAAAATTTATCTTATCGGAAAGAGGGGCAACTTCTTCGAGAAGTTGTTGGGTATCTGCACAATGTTGACATCCATTTTTTTGGCTGAAAAACATCATTTCAACAGCCTCTTGCATGGGCGCAAAAGCTTCTTCTATTTGCTTTGTCACATCATCATTTAATAGTTTTGCCATAAAAATTCTCCTTTTATCGGCTTATTTAACTTACTAACTTCTTAGATGCACGAGAATCTAAGAAGTTACATTTTGAGATAATAAACTTTTCTCTTGAATAAAATCGTCTAAATCTAAACGATGAAAAAGCCTCTCACGTACATCTACAGGAATTGTGTTTTCTTCTGAGGTTTTATGATAAAGGTAAATCGTCTTTTTGAGTGTATCAACAACCACGCGACAATCATCACAATCTGCTATATAGTCTTCAATCTCTGCGCACAAAGCAGAGTCTATCACACCATCAACGTACTCAGACAAAGAATCTAGGAATGCGCCACAATCAAGGTCTTTATTCATCCTCTCTTCTCCGTGTCCAATTGTTCTCCATAATACTTTGAAAGCATTTCCCGCAACTGCAACCGCGCTCGTAAAAGTCTTACTTTAACCGCAGATTCGCTTATTTCTAAGGTTTCGCTTGTCTCATGGATAGATAGTTTTTCGATATCTCGCAAGATAAAAACCACTCGCAATTTTTCTGACAATTCCTGAATGGCTTCATCTAAATAACCTTGTGCTTCAGAAGACATCAACTCACTTTCTGGCAAACAGCACCAATCGCTAAATTGCGTTAGAAGAAGTTCTCTCTCTTCATCGTCATCTAGCTTTTCAACAAAATCAAACTCAGGCTTTCTGTGGCGAACGAGCATCAACGATTCATTAACCGCAATCCTATAAAGCCAAGTAGATAAACTTGAACGCCCTTCAAAATCAGGCAATGCCTGAATAGCCTTAAAAAAAGTATTTTGAAGCACATCTTCTGCATCTTGCGTATTTGCCAACATCTTCAACGCCACACGGTAGATATTTGCCGAATGAGCATCTACAAGACGGGCAATCTCTGCCCGATCTCCTGAACGCAATAATTCTAAAGAAAATTCTTTTTGATTCTCGTTACTCATTTAGATATTTCCTCAGATAAAAAGTTACATTTTTTCTGAACATCACCCCCAGTATAACGTATGATTATAAATATAATATAAGCACAGTTTTTAGATCAGAAGAACCCCAAGCCCCCTCTTTAATCTCCCCCGAAGGGGGAGAAAATGTCCCTTCCCCTTTCGGGGGAAGGCTAGGATGGGAGAAGGGTACGAGATTTTTTATTACCAAAACAATTATTTGATCTCCCTAAACGGACTTCCTATATCTGCCTATGAATTCATTCATAGTAGCTTGGCGACGAGCGTGATTTAGGCTGGTGTTCTGAACACCTCAACAGATGCGTAGCGTACACGTTTTTGTGCCCCCCGCGTTTACGCCAAGATAATGCCGATAAAGGGCAAGCAAGTTGAGGTCACGCGCGCCTGCACGTTCATCTTCTAAAATCTCTTTTTTATTTTCCGCAACCTAAAAAAATCAGTTAGAATAGATAAAGTTATCCACCTAAAAAAGGAATCCCCTATGACTGCTCCAACCCTTGCCGAAAAAGTACAAAGTGATATTCGTAGCTTGCAATCAGATTTAGACAGTTTACAAGATAATGTACGCATGAGCGACATTCGTGACCAAGTAGAAGATTTGCAAACATCCGTCAACGGGATGAATAGGCGCATTAGATCCTTGCGCGAACACGGCTATGCCTTTGAAAAAGATTTAGAAGAAAAAGCAATAGATTTTGCTGAAGAGTGGGAGAAAATTGCCCCCGATGTTAAAAGGCAAATAGAAAAGGAATCCCGCATATTAGGAAATGCCTTGCGCCCTATAGAGCGAGAGATTACGCAATTGGTGGGAAAATCTGGCTCCCCCGCGAGGTTGCGTCCACAGGCAACCAAGTTAATGTCACGCGTAAAGACGCTAGAAAATCGCGTTGAATCAGCGGCACAAAGCATCCGAGGCGAATACGATCATTTTAACGGAGACGTGCAAAAAGTCCAATCCCATTTATCACAATTAGAACAAATGCTAAAGAAATTTGACGAAGCCACCTTCGATTTATTGGCAACCGAAGCGAGCATTATGGCGGTAAAGGCGGTCTGGACAAAAGATGGCAAAGAAGATAAAGACGACCCCGAAGGCATTTTATATCTAACCGACCAACGTTTGCTCTTTGAGCAAAAAGAAGAGATTGCCACCAAAAAGGTGCTTTTTATAACCACAAAAAAAGAATTAGTGCACGAATTACGCTGGGAAGTGCCCGTAGCACTCATTGAAAAAGCGAAAGCCTCAGACGAAGGCTTTATGGGAAAAGATGATTTTATAGACGTGCAATTTAGCGGAGACGCGCCTTTTGACAGCGTTGTTCTCCATATTTGGCAAAGCAGTGACGATTGGCAAGCACTGCTCAAACGTGCCAAAGCAAAAGAATTTGACAGCACTCGCGCGATTGCCATTGATAAGACAGTTGCCGAAAAGGTCAAAGACGCACCCACAAAATGCCCCTCTTGTAGCGGCACAATCACCCAAGAAATTTTGCGCGGCATGGATAGCATTAAGTGCGAGTATTGTGGAACAATAATACGGCTTTAGGCGTCTGGTGTAGAGTGTAAGCATTCAGGAAAGCAAAACAGAACGCGGATTTTACGGATCAAACAGGTTTTCACGGATTTTAAAAACTTTTTTGTTTTTTTGTGCAAAGATGACAAAAA
>CAZAWS010000045.1:0-7311 GCA_964488755.1 uncultured Anaerolineaceae bacterium
TTCGTATCGGACTTTAGAATGACTTTACGCGCCCAAATTCTACCAGAAAGAAAAGATTCTCCTCTTATCGCATCCAAATGGATCTCAAAAAATCAGCACGGCGGATTTTAACCCTGTGCGGTTTCTGTCTCAAAAAACACGACTCTTCATCGCCTCAGACTTGGATAGTAATTGGTTCCCCCCCTCTGCTCTAGCCGCTGTCCCCAGTGGCGGTTTATGAGAAGCCCGCCGTCGAGGACGGCGGCGGGTGCGATATTTTAAGGGGGAAGTGTGACCAATTACAATTCCATTCCACGGTGAACCAGCACAATCCCTGGTAACTCACCCCCTCATCATGAAGAATCAGCGAGTTGCAGATAAGGCAATTCACTTTTTAACGCATGGTGTTTTTCAACAAAAAGAAGAAAAATAAGGATGATATGCTCCCTGAGAAAAAACAAACGCTGTTTGACGAGTCTTCTCACTATATGGTATCATCCCTTCCGTTGAACCAGCTAATAGCTGGTTGTGTGTATTTATGTAGTTAAAGGAGAAAACCATAGGTTCTCAAAAGTTTCGTATTAATGGCAGTATTCGTAGTCATGAAGTTCGCCTAATTGATGACGATGGTGAAAACAGAGGTGTCGTTACGCTTCGAGAGGCAATGGATATTGCTGCTGAAGCAGGGGTTGACCTTGTCGAAGTTTCACCAGGTGCTAAACCTCCTGTTTGTCGTGTAATGGACTTTGGAAAATTTCAATACCAGAGAGCTAAGAAAGAAAAAGAAGCACGCAAACAGCAAACCAAAATTGAGCTTAAAGAAATCCGCTTACGCCCTAAAACAAATGACCACCATCGTGGATTCAAAGTTAAAGATGCTAAGCGTTGGCTCAAAGAAGGTAAAAAGGTTAAAGTCACTGTTCGTTTTCGCGGTAGAGAAATGGATTACCCAGAAATTGGTCGTAACCTATTAGATACCATCGAAGAAGAATTAATTGAAGTAAGCACAACCGAGCAAAAGCCTAAAATGGAAGGCAGGCGAATGATGCTCGTTTTAGCTCCGAAATAAACCGATATTTCCCCTTAACTGATTAGCAACCCCGCGGGAGAATTACCCAGCCCGCGGTATTTTTATGAAAGGAGTAAAAGAATGCCCAAGAAAGCAAAAAGCAAGAAATATAAACTCAAAACCCATAAAGCGACTTCAAAACGTTTTCGCTTAACAGGTTCTGGGAAACTGGTGCGTAGCAAAGGTGGAAAAAGTCACTTCCGCCGTAGACGTTCAAAACGCGCAAAGGCTATGCTTGATTCGATGGTTGTCGTTCAAGGTAAAGGCTTTGTAAAGCGTATTAAACGCCTTGCACCCAATATGAAATAATCATTTCATAATCATATTCAACTTTAGTTGCAACTTTTGAGTGTATATAACTGGCAAGGACAAAGTTCCTACCGACGCTCATTGGTTAGCAGGAGATAAAAAATGGCACGAGTAAAAAACGGTCCACATCAACGAAGACGACATAAAAAAGTACTAAAAATCACCAAAGGTCAATATGGCTCGAAGAGCAAACTCTTCCGCCGTGCAAATGAAGCAATGCTCAAAAGTCTCTGGTATTCATACAGAGATCGCCGCAATCGCCGCCGCGACCTGCGCCGCTTATGGATTGCCCGCATCAACGCCGCCGCTCGCTTGAATGGCGTTACCTACAGCAAACTAATTCATTTGCTCAAAAAATCTGATATAGAAATCAATCGCAAAATGCTTGCCGATATGGCAGTGCGCGATCCCGAAGCCTTTGCCGCAGTTGTGGCAAAAGCAAAAGAAGCCGAATAGAAATAAGGGCGGGTCTAAAACCCGCCCTTATTTTTTTTAAGATACAATGGGGGCATGAATAAAATTTTTCTTGAACACCCCCTGCCTAATAATAAAATCTTTCAAATTGTAGAAGGCGATATCACCACAGAAAAAGTTGATGCTATCGTTAATGCCGCCAATAGCCAATTGCAACATGGTGGTGGCGTAGCGTGGTCAATCTCTCGTCGCGGCGGCGATATTATTCAGCAAGAAAGTGACGCTTGGATTGCAAAACATGGCGAAGTTAGCCACGCACAACCCGCGTATACATCTGCTGGAGAAATGCCTTGCAAATATGTGATTCACGCGGTCGGACCCATTTGGGGGGATGGGGATGAAGATGCCAAACTTACACAGGCTATTATCGGATCTCTGCGAGTCGCCTCTGACCTTGGGCTTGCTTCTGTGTCAATCCCCGCTATTTCTACTGGAATTTTTGGATTCCCTAAAGAGCGCGCGGCAAAAATCATTTTTGCCAGCATTGAGCGTTATCTCGGCTCAAACAGCGATGTCTCATTAAAAAAGGTGCGCCTAATTTTATATGGCACCGCCGACACTGAGCTTTATCTTCGCTTTTGGCAAGATTATAAAAAATAAAAAGACCTTGTATGATTACCTCCCCACAAAACCCTAAACTAAAACTCATTCGCGCTCTTCAAGGGCGCGCAAGGTCCAGACGTAAAGAAAAGGCTTTTCTCGCTGAAGGTGTGCGTTTGGTTGAGGAAGCGATTAACGCAAAGTGGAGCATCCGCTTTATTTTATATGACCGCACTTTGAGCAAACGCGGGCAAGAATTACTTAAAAATTTAGATAATGTTGAGGTTGAAGAAGTAGATGCCGCTCTACTTAAAGCAATAAGCGATACAGAAAACTCACAAGGCGTTCTTGCCGTACTCAACGATTCACAACTGCCTATACCCAATACCCCAGATTTTCTGCTCATTCTTGACCAAATCCGTGACCCCGGTAATCTTGGCACCCTTTTACGCACCGCCGCCGCTGGCGGAGTAGATGCGGTACTCCTCCCGCCCAAAACAGCCGATGCTTTTGCGCCAAAAGTTTTACGCGCGGGGATGGGCGCACATTTTAGACTGCCCATTATTTCGATGACTTGGGAGGAGATAAAAACTCAGGTAGCCGATTTAACGGTGCTTTTAGCAGAAGTGGAAGAGGGCGTTAATTATACGGAAGCAAGCCTAAAGCACGCGTGCGCCTTGATTATTGGCGGGGAGGCAGAAGGAGCAAGCCAATCGGCACGCACACTGGCGCAGACGAGCATCCACATCCCCATGTCGGGAGAAACGGAATCGTTAAACGCGGCGATTGCGGGGGCAATTTTAATCTTTGAAATTCTAAGACAACGTGGGGCGCAGAAGAATTCCCTTGCATAAAATACTAAAACAGCGATGCGTTCAATGGGTGGGACTAAGCAAGGTTGCTTTCGTTTGTGGCTGTGTTTTTGATTGATACGCACCGCTGTCGGGTTTGACGCAAATTCTCCTTCACAATAATCATTTTATTGCTATAGAACTCTCTTTATTGAGCTGTCGTCATTCATCAGGAGAATGGTGGGGCACCAGTTAGCAAGCTCAGGGTCACGCGCGTAGCCGTAAGTCGTAATAATCATGCGGTTGCCGCTTATCTTTATTTTTCGCAAGAGTTCTCTATGAGCGTATAATCGTAATTATTATTGGTTTCTAGCTTATAGCTTTTATCTGGAAATAGGGGATAATTCTCGCCAAAGTACTCATTTAGAATCAAACGAAATGTATTTACTGGGCTGATGCTGGGGTAGAGAGAATCGCTATGCGCTGGCAAATAGTAGGCGTTGAGAATACGGAGATGCCAATCTGGGCGATCCGTTGGCGGACCATGATCCCCTTGAATAATAATAATCGGTGGGGTTTCCGATTCTGCCTTGATGGTAGCTATGCTTTTCAGTATTTCATCATTAAAATAGGCAGCTTGGTTGGTATAGCCTTCTTTGAACTCAACTTCTGTAGGGCTTATTTCATTGCCTTCTGCATCAAAGCCAAAAGGCGGATGTGGAAGAAGAATGTGTGCAAAAACAAATTGCGGTCCTGGCATTTTGGCTATATCGGGGAGGCTGTCAAAGACTAAATGTGTCCTCTCTCTATATCTTTCGGCACTGATGTTCTCATAATCTACAAGATTTATATCATCTAAAACCTGAGCGATAGTTGTTTGGAGAAAAACAATCTCAAACGAATTGATTTTCCCTGGGGGAGGGGATATGAAAATATCGGCATTTCTCATTTCTGCCCAAGGAAATCCTGTTGCAAAGGCTATTGTCTCATAGCCCGCTGTGTGAAACATCTCCATAACGATGTTTTTTCTCATGGTTGCAAATAAATATAAAATATCTTCATTTTCTGGCGTAAAATATTCATTTAGATTGGGAATATAATCTATATTTAATGATGAGGTTAGCGATAAAAGTGTGATGGGGTAATTGCTCTGACCGCATTTTGCTACGTAGAAATCAGCACTTTCTAATTGGGCTATAAATTCGCTATTATCATAATGATATATCTCTTTTAAAGTGTCTGAACGCGCATAAGCATCTGGAATGATATAGTAAATATCGGGAAGGGTTTCCAGATTAGCGGTATCTAGTTCTTTGAAGTTAGATATTACAGAAGAAAAGGCTGTTCTTTTTGCAACATAATAACGCGCCATATTTATGAGGGGGAATAAGAGTAAGATAATTATCATTAAATTTATGCTGGGGGCAAGGCTAGGATAATCAAACTTGCCTTTGTTTTTTTTATCGAGAAAAACAAAGAAGAAAATTATTAATAGTCCCCCACCAAAAACATAGAGAGAAGCCCCTGACACTTCTTTTGCCTCTAAGAAATTTTTGATATGTCCGTAAAACCCAAAAAATAAGATAACTAACATGGCAAAAAAAGCAGATTTATGCCATGTCGAAAAAAAGAGCTTTGTGCCCCCAAAAATAACTATGCCTATAAAAACGGAGAAGAGAAAGGGTCTGGGCAAAAAAGAAAAATTGAGCTGATAGATATTATTTGAAAACAAGGTCAGGATTGGGTAAATGCTCCATAAAAGCGGATATACGGGGCTTAGTAAAAAGCGTTCAATTTGTTTTTTCATTATCAACACCTACTTTTACTGTAATTTTTCGTTCCTAGCCTCCTCCTAGTCTGGAGGAGGCTAGAGATGTGTATAACTAGAGACTAAAATACTTTGCGTCTACGTGGTGCACAATGATCGCCGCGGTGGACTGCTCAGGCACAAGTTGGTACGCCGAAGTTAAGGTCATTCCGAGTGCTTCTTCAGCAGGCAATAGCTCAAAGACCTTCTTGTGGTCATCCAACTCCGGGATGGCGGCATAACCCCACGAATAGCGTTTGCCCTGCCCAACGGGGATGCCCATCTCGCGCTGAATATGCTCATGCAGATAATTTGCGGTCGCTTCAGCCGTTTGGACAGCCAAGCCATGCACAAAATAGCCTTCTGAGTAATCTCCAGCATCTTGCAGAGCATCAAATTTCTCAGTCGCTTCTTGCCCAACGGTGACCACTTGAAAAGCGACCACGTCCAATTTCTCAGAGCCAACGGGTGCGAAATAATCGGCAAGACAGAGGTTTTTCTTCTTTGCTTGGCGCGGGAAGGAGAAACGTGCCCCCTCTCTCGGTCTCTCCCCCAAAGGGGGAGAGAGGAAAGTCCTTCCCCCCTCGGGGGAAGGATTTAGGAAGGGGGCTGGATCATAAATCACCAACTCATCCCCATCCGCCTGACAGGGGAAAAATCCGTACACGCCCTGCGGTTTTAGCCAGCCGCTTTTTAGCGCGTCCTTCTTCATCTTCACCAATCGCTCTTCAAACTCGGCTTCGAGCTTTGTCCACGCTTCGCCACGCGTGCTTTTTGCGCCCCATGATAAGCGGAAAAGGCTCTTTTTATCGAGATGTTCGAAAATCATTTCCAGCGGCATATTCTTAACAATTTGTGCACCTAATTTTTTGGGAAGATGGATGGGCATCGGCGCGATCTCCGAGCGTTTGCTTGCCTTTTGCTTGGGAACTGCTTTAGATGCTCTTTCCATTTCACGCGTGATTTGGGCTTGATGCCGTTCCATCAACGCTGGTTTGGCTTCATCATTTTGCAACGCTTCCAGCGTTTCAAGACCCTCGAAGGCATCTTTGCAATAGAAGGCACCGCCGGCATAATACATCTCTTCTTCGATTTGGTTAACCCGCAACCCAAACCGCCGATTAATCGCCGCACCGCCCAATAAGACGGGGATATTCTGCCCGCGTCTATTTAACTCATTCACAATTAGCGGCATCTGCTTGGAGGTGTTCACGAGCAAAGCTGAAAGCCCAATTGCATCCGCATTTTCTTCGATGGCAGCCTTAATAATTGTCTCAGCCGGGACTTGTTTGCCCAAATCTACGATTTCAAAGCCGTTATTGCCCAAAATTGTTTTAACGAGATTTTTACCGATGTCATGCACATCGCCGTAGACAGTAGCTAAGACCAACTTGCCTTTCGATGTTCCTTCGGCGCGCTCAAGATATTGCTCCAGCCGTGCAACGGCTTTCTTCATCACTTCGGCAGATTGCAGAACGAAGGGAAGAATTAGCTCGCCTGCACCGAATTTGTCGCCAACTTCTTTCATGGCGGGAAGGAGGACGTTGTTGAGGATATAGATGGCGTCTTCGTGGGTGGATTTCTGACTTCCCTCATCCCCAGCCCTTCTCCCAAGGGGAGAAGGGAGCATCCCATCTCCCTTTGGGAGAGGGTTAGGGTGAGGGGCAATTCCTTCTCCCTTTGGGAAAGGGTGATGGTGAGGGGCAGTTCCCTCTCCCTCTGGGAGAGGGTTAGGGTGAGGGGCAATTCCCTCTCCCTCTGGGAGAGGGCTAGGGTGAGGGGCAGTTCCCTCTTCCTTTGGGAGAGGGTTAGGGTGAGGGAAATCTAAAGCTTCCCTGATTTCACCTAAAACCGTCTCTGTATCATTAAATACAGCACTGTTCCAAAAACGCAAAACCTGAATACCATCTTCGTTTAGGATTTTAGTTCTTTCTTCATCGTGGCGTACCTGTTCTTCTTCAAGATGTCCGCTACCGTCTAATTCAACAGCTAATTTTGCTTGATGGCAATAAAAATCGAGAATATAACCTTTGTGCGGATGTTGTCTCCTAAATTTTGCGCCATCTAATCCTCGATTACGCAAAAGTGACCACATCAATTTTTCAGCATCCGTTTGATTCTGACGTAACTCACGCACACGGTCTTTGAAGGCTTTAGACATTGGGCGTTTGGCTTTTGGACTGTCGCCCTCATCCCCAACCCTTCTCCCAAGGGGAGAAGGGAGCATCCCCTCTCCCAGAGGGAGAGGGTTAGGGTGAGGGGCAGTTCCTTCTCCCTCTGGGAGAGGGCTAGGGTGAGGGGCAGTTCCCTCTCCCTCTGGGAGAGGGCTAGGGTGAGGGGCA
>CAZAWS010000045.1:7411-9462 GCA_964488755.1 uncultured Anaerolineaceae bacterium
CCAACCTGCGCAGGCTGTCTATGCACAATGCGCCAATGCAGACGTTCGGCAAGGCTCATTCCTTCGGTGGGGTCAAATGCAGAATCTAAAACAGTCGCTGTTCGCCCATCAAAATACTCAATTACACGCTGGAGCGCATCTGGTCTTCGATTGAAGATCAAATCTTCGACCAACTCACGTTCGTTATCGGGGATTTCTGCATAAGGCGGGGTTGTTGCAGGGTTGACGATTGCCATATCTAGTCCGGCTTGAACGCAGTGATATAGGAAGGCACTATTGATGACGTGGCGAGCAACTTTGCTCAAGCCAAAGGAGACATTGCTCACGCCCAACGATGTAAAAACGCCCGGTAACTCTGCCTTAATTAGCTCAATCCCTTTAATCGTGGCTTTCGCAGAATCGATATATTCCGCTTCGCCGGTGGCGAGCGTAAAGGTGAGGGCATCGAAGACCAAATCTTCTGATTTCAAGCCATGATCGTTCACGGCAATATCGTGAATTCGTTTTGCAATCTCAAGTTTGCGCTCGGCGGTTTTCGCCATGCCTACTTCGTCAATGGTCAAGACCATCACGGTGGCGTTATGCTTTTTTGCGAGCGCAAAAACCTTATCAGCTTTTTCACGTCCACTTTCGAGATGGGTGGAGTTGAGCATCGAACGCCCAGGGGCGACTTTTAAACCCGCTTCCATTACATCAATATCGGTGGTATCAAAAACGAGCGGCACATCAATCCCCGCCGTAACTAATTTTCGGACAACATTATGCATCAAGCCCGATTCATCGGCATTTTCGGTGACAGCCACAGAAATATCGAGGGCGTGGGAGCCATAATCGACTTGTTGGCGAGCAATTTCGAGAATCGCATCCCAGTCTTCGGCGAGCAGGAGACGCTTAAATTTACGGCTGCCCTGCGCATTACAACGCTCGCCGATGATGAGTGGGGCAGGTTCTTGACGCATCGTAAATGATCGGATACCGGAAGCAAGCCTCGGGGTAGAGCGTTCCGGTCGCTGTGGATGAGCGGTATTCCCTATCCGCTTCACCAATGCTGACAAATGCTCCGGTGTCGTTCCACAGCATCCCCCCACCACAGAAATATTATTTTTCTCCACAAATTCGTACAGGTCGTTGGCAAAACTTTCGGGTTCAAGGTGGTAAACCGCTTCGCCGTCCACGTTCATCGGCATTCCGGCGTTGGGGATACAGGAAACGGGCAGGCTGGTGTTTTCGCCGAGAAATTCGATGGGCTGACGCATGTATTCGGGACCGGTTGAGCAGTTCATGCCGATGACGTCAATCGGCAGCCCCTCGAGGATGGAGACAGCGGCTGCGATGTCGGTGCCGAAGAGCATCCTGCCAGTCGTATCGAGCGTGATTTGGGCTTGAATCGGGACAATAATCTTTGTCTCGGCGAAAGCAGTTTGGATGCCTTCGATAGCGGCTTTGACTTCGAGAATATCCTGCGATGTTTCGATAAGCAGCAGATCCACGCCCCCTTCGAGCAGACCGGTCGCCTGCTCACGGAAAAGCTCTGCGAGTTCGTCGTAGCTGACATCTGAAAGGTCGGGGTCATCGGCAGAGGGGAGTTTGCCAGTGGGTCCGATGGAACCAGCGACAAATCTTTGTTGTCTCCCCCCACCCCTAGCCCCTCCCCCAAGAGCGGCGGAGGGGGATTTACTCCCTTCTCCCTTTGGGAGAAGGGCTGGGGATGAGGGGGCTTTTGAATATTCATCCGCAATTCTACGCGCCAACGATGCCGCCGCAAAATTCATTTCGTAGGTTTTATCGCCCAGCCCATACTCATCGAGCGTCAGCCGATTGGAGCGGAAGGTGTCGGTCTCGACCACGTCCACGCCGACATCGAAAAAGGAGCGATGCACTTTCTCGACGGCTTCGGGATAGGTCAGCACAAGATAATCGTTACAGCCGACATATTTCTCGCCGCCAAAATGTTCGGCGGTCAGGTTTTGGAGTTGCAGGCTGGTTCCCATTGCGCCGTCAAAGATGAGGACTTTCTTTGATAGGGCGTCGAGGTAGGTGCGGTTGGTGTA
>CAZAWS010000046.1:0-2293 GCA_964488755.1 uncultured Anaerolineaceae bacterium
CCAGAAAAAGAATATGTTTATGAATATAGCGGTACACGTGTAGAGATTGTTGAATGACGAGTAACTCCCCCCTCTGTCCTACGGACATCTCCCCCCAAAGGGGGAAGACAGTTCCTTCCCCCTTTGGGGGAAGGTTAGGAAGGGGGAAGGAATGCGTGTCAGTCAAAACTTACCACTATCCAGCAATTGTCAGTTTTTCTCCGCGTCTTGGCGGTTCAAATTTTACTTTTTATGAAAAATCTTCCATCCACCTTCACCAGACGAGACTTTCTCAAATTTAGCACAGCGGGCGTTCTTGGCTTGCTGATGACAGACTTGGGATTAGATAAAGTCCACGCCGGCGCGCCCCCTCTCCAACAACAAGGGCGCACAACGTGGAGCAGTCTCACCATTTATGATAACCCTTCCTTTAGCGCAAATGAAATCAATCTCTATGGCAGAGATGTTGTTCTCCCCATCACCGAGACACTGATTATCGAAGATGAACTTCGGCATTCCTATAACCCCATTTGGTATCGCATTGGCGATGAGGGCTTTGCTCACTCGGCATATCTCCAACCGGTTTTTACTTCCTATAATATGCCCGTTCACAACATTCCCAAAGATGGGATTTTAGCTGAAGTCACCGTTCCTTATGTTTTGGTACGTTTTGGGGCAAGTTATTATCAAAAACAAAGAGTGCGTTATTATTACGGAACAACGCATTGGGTAGACCAACTCATTCAAAATAAAGATGATGGCACTTATTGGTATCGAATTTACGATAGAGAAATTACCAAATATCTTTATGTCCCAAGCTACAGCCTGCGTATTATTTCTAATGAAGAACTTGCCCCCATCTCTCCCGAAGTGCCTCCAGAAGACAAATCTATTTTTGTTGATTTAACCAGTCAAAGAATGGTCGCCTACGAAGGGAATACCCCCGTATTAACTTCTCTAATTGCAAGTGGATGGGGCAACACCGCCACGCCAACCGGAGAATTTAGCACCTATCATAAAGCCCCCTCTGTTCACATGACAGACGGTGCGGGAGATGAAGCAAACTACGATTTGCCCGGTGTCCCTTGGGTCTCATTTTTTACGGGAAATGGCTCAGCTTTTCACGGCACTTATTGGCATAACGATTTTGGCGACCCACGCAGTCATGGTTGTATAAATACGCCTGATAATATCGCAAAATTCATTTATTTATGGTCTACGCCCTACGTCCCCCCAGACGAAGATTACCTTCATCTCCCCGGTGAGGGAACGCGGGTGACTATTGTTTATGGTGATCCAGAAGAATAAAAAGGAGTATCTCATGCACCCCTCATTTACCCACAAAAAATACTTGCTCAAACGTCAAGTCCTCGCAATGACTGGTAAGTTCCGCTATTATGCCAGCGGAAAATTGGTGATGTTTAGCCAACAGAAAATGTTTAAACTAAAAGAAGATTTGCGTGTATATGCTGATGCCTCTAAAAAACAAGAACTTCTCAGAATTAAAGCTCGTAGCATTATAGATTTTTCTGCGGCTTACGATGTTGTTGATATGACCACACATCAAAACATTGGCACATTGCGCCGTCAAGGAATGAAATCTATGCTTCGGGATGAGTGGGATATTCTCAACCCCGCAGGGCAAAAAATAGGCTCTCTCTTTGAAGACAGCATGGAACTCGCCACTCTCCGCCGACTTTTCCTTGGCTCACTTTTACCACAAAATTACGATATCACCATAGGACAGCAACGAGCAGCCGACATAAAGCAACAATTTAATCCTTTTCAATATCTGCTCAATGTAGATTTCAGCATGGATACCACCAATCAGCTTGATCCCCGTCTCGGCATTGCCGCGGGTATTTTGCTCGCCGCTATAGAAGGAAAACAAAGCTAATGTCAAAAGCCCCCTTATTCGCTGGTCTCGTCATAGACGAATTTGACCGCGCTGTAGACACCGCCTTAGTCGGAAATGAGCATTGTTACGTCGTAGATGACGATGGCTTCCACCGTCACATTCCTGCCGAGAAAATTGACCGCCAAGTCTTAGACAAAATGGGAGAATTAATCAAAGGGCACGAAGATATACTCGGCGAGCAAACCGCTAAAATGATGGGGCAAGACGATATATTCTCGCGCGCCATGATTCAGCAACAGCTAGAAAATATCGAAGAACAATTTGAAAAAATTATCCAAAGTGGTATTCCAGAGGAAGGGCGTAGCTATATGGGCATGATGGGATTTAAGGTCATCATCAACGTACATGGCGATGTGATTCGCCTTGACCAGCCCAGTGGCTTGCCGGAAGATGAGT
>CAZAWS010000046.1:2393-9271 GCA_964488755.1 uncultured Anaerolineaceae bacterium
AAAGAATACGCTATTCAATATCCCATTTCTGCGTACACCTTTCCAGATGACGCGCGCGTTCATGAAGTGCAACTTGATGATGAATATATCCATATTGAACTAATGGACAAACGAAAAATCTCTGTTCCATTATGGTGGATACCAACACTATATAATGCCAATCCAGATGAGAGAAAAAAATATACAATTAATCAAAATCGTACTATGCTAATTTGGAATCCCGAAACATGTGCTATCAACGATGAATTAAGAATTATGGATTATCTAGCATAAAAAACACAAAATTATCAACACCATCTAAAATGCGAAGCATAAACATGCTTCGCATTTTTATTTACGTTTCACGCCTTCACGTTATACAGTACAATACCCCCGTGTTTACAAAAACAAAATTTATCCTCCCATTAAGCCTCTTCTTGAGTGCCATTTTTGCCTTCTTTGAAGCAGGCGGCTATTTCATCTCATGGCTTTCTGCCGCGCTTATCTTTTTTCTTGGCTTAAGCGCGCTCTATGCCCTTTGGGAATGGGCAGGTAAACCCCGAAAATTATTCTTTATAATTATTCTCGCTCTCATCTTACGCCTCACCTCCGCGGTGGCTCTGCAAGTTTTTCTCCCCATCAACGGCTACCCAGACAGCGAACAACAACAAGCGGGCTACGTCTTCTACGATGCCTATCAACGCGATACTGCCAGCTACGAACTAGCCCAAAGCGATTCCCCCCTCCTCTCTGCATTCAGCCAAAAAGACCATACCGACCAATACGGCGGCTTGCTTTTCTTGAGCGCAAGCGTCTACCGCTACCTTTCCCCCAATGCACATCGCCCACTACTCATTGCCCTCATCGCCGCATTTTCAGCTGTGCTCGGCATCCCCTTTTTATGGATGGCGGGCAAGGAACTCGGCGGCACAAAACTCGCCCTCCCTGCTACAGCCATATTCGCCCTCTACCCCGAATCCATCCTCATGGGCAGTTCCCAAATGCGCGAGCCATTTCTCATTAGCCTTGTTGCCATCACATTTTGGGCATTTTTAAGTTGGCAAAAACTCCCTCCTCATTCCCCCCAACGGGGGGATGCCCGCAAGGGCAGGGGGGCGGCATTAGCCCTCGGTTTTCTTGCCATGCTCCTCATCTCCCCCGCCATTGCCATTTATCAACTCATTTTCCTCAGCGTTTACACCCTTCTCAGCCAAGAAAAAAGCCGCATCTCTATCAAACACATGCTCATCTTTATCACCCTGACCCTGCTTGCCATCTTCTTGCTTTCTTCCGCCCTCAGCACGACCAAACTAAACGCCAATTCCCCGCTCGGCACCATTGTTGAGTGGTCTCAAAGAGCCATTCTCTGGGATATGTACCAACTCGAACGCGGCTCAGGCTGGGTACAAAAACTCTTTGAAGAAATGCCCGCCAGCATCCACATCCCCTTTGTGGCTGCTTATGGGCTAACCCAACCCGTCCTCCCCGCCGCTTTTATCGAACCGACCACATTTATTTGGAAATTTTTAGGGATAATGCGGGCTGTGGGATGGTATCTCTTAGCCCCCCTTCTGCTATTTGGCTTTTTTGCCATCCCCAAACTAGATTCTGCCCAAACCCGCCGCGTCTGGACGTGGATTGGGCTGGCGTGCTGGTTCTGGATCGTGATTGCCTCCCTCCGCGCGGGCGGCGATCAATGGGATAATCCGCGCTATAGAGTCATCTTTTTGGCGTTGCAGGCTCTTTTCGCGGCGCGGGCGTGGATCACGTTTAGGGAGGGCGACTCAGCTTGGTTCACGCGTTTACTAGCGGTAGAAGCTATTTTTCTCACCTTCTTCTCCCAATGGTACGCAAGCCGATATTACGCGCGCTTCGGCACCTTATCCTTCGGGACAATGGTAGCGTGGATTTTATCCCTCAGCGCAATTGTCGTTGTAACAGGCATCATCCAAGATAGAAAAAAGACGTTATAATTCAAATTTGTAGGGGCGCATCCCTTGCGGTCGCCCACTTAAAAGGAAATAAAAAAATGAAAACAGCACTAGTCACAGGAATCACCGGGCAAGACGGCTCATATATCGCCGAACTCTTGCTAGAAAAAGGCTATAAAGTAGTTGGCATGGCGCGCCGCTCTAGCACCGTAAATTACGAACGCATTGAACATTTACTTGACGAGATTATCGTAGAGCAAGGCGATTTGCACGATCAAGGCTCACTCTTAAATTTGCTCGAAGAATATAAACCAGATGAAGTTTATAACTTAGCCGCGCAATCTTTTGTGCCCGCCTCATGGAGTCAAGCCGTTTTAACTGCCGAAGTAACAGCGTTGGGCGTAACAAGAATGTTAGAAGCAATTCGTCTTTTTAATAAGAAAATTCGCTTTTATCAGGCATCTAGCAGTGAAATGTTTGGCAAAGTTTTAGAAGTACCTCAAAAAGAAGATACGCCCTTTTACCCGCGCAGCCCTTATGGCGTTGCCAAAGTTTATGGGCATTGGATTACCATAAATTACCGAGAATCTTATGATATTTTTGCATCATCGGGCATTCTCTTCAACCATGAAAGTCCCCGCCGTGGCTTAGAATTTGTCACTCGCAAAATCACTGATGGCGTTGCAAAAATCAAATTGGGCATGCAAGATGAACTCCGTCTTGGCAACCTCGACTCTCGCCGTGACTGGGGCTTTGCAGGCGATTATGTAAAAGCTATGTGGCTCATGCTTCAACAAGATAAGGCTGATAATTATGTAATCGGCACAGGTGAAACCTATGCCGTGCGAGAATTTTGCGAACACGCTTTTGGCTATGTTGATTTAGACTATAACGATTATGTCGTTCAAGACCCGCGTTTCTACCGCCCCGCCGAAGTAGATTTGCTCATCTCAGACCCCAACAAAGCCCGCAATGAATTAGGTTGGGAACGCGAAGTCAGCTTCAAAGAATTAGTTGAAATGATGGTACAGGCAGATTTGAAAAGATTGAAAAAATAGAGCACTCCCTTGCAAAAACTTCAAAGAAAAATATCAAAAGAAGATTTTATTGCCTTACTGGGTAGCATGATTTATGCTACCCAGTTGTGGCTTTATACCCACAGCGTCTATTCACGCCTAGACGAAAGTGCCTATTTATATAAAGGCTATCTTTTTGCCACTGGCGTTTATCGCCCCTTTCAGGATTTTGGTCCCTGGACGAATAAAGCCCCGCTCTCTTTTCTAATTCCCGGCTATGTTCAAGCCATATTTGGGGCTGGGTTACGCCCCCCAAGATATTTTTCTGTTTTTCTAGCTCTTTTAGCTTTATTTGGGCTATGGCTCACTGCCCGCCGATTAGGCGGAAAAAAATGGGGTGCAATCGTAGTCTGGATTTTTGTCCTCACCCCTGCTCTAGCAAAATTATATAGCCCAGCCATTTCGCAAGGATTAGTCGCCTTTATGCTCGTTTGGGTTTTAGCCCTCTCATTAGGCGGAGACCGACCCATTTGGCAACTGACGCTCAGCGCCATCTTGGCGGGAATAATGTTGCTCACTCGTCAAAATATGGTTTTGGTCTTGCCAATTTTGATACTCTATATTTTTTGGCAATATGGCAAAAAAGCAGGGATTTATTCATCTATAGGCGGTATATCCGTAGTCATTATCGGTCATTTAATTTGGTGGCCTCAAATTTTAGAGCTATGGATTCCTTGGCTTAATATGCCAGGTATCCCAAAATTTGCACATACACTTATCACTTCTGCCTACTCACCGTCAACAGCCAATACAGGGAAAGGTAGCGGTAGTTTCTCTCCCTCAGTAATTAGTAAATACTTGGCTTTTTTCCAAGCCTTTCGATTTTTCTCTATTCTCCTAATCTCTTTTATCACCTCTGTTTTTTTGTGGGCGGGAAGAAAGAAAAAATGGAAGAAAGAAAGTGCTTATAAAGATTCAATTTTTCTCATCATCCTGTTTTCTATTCTCTTCTTAATGCACGCATGGGCAAGTATCGGGCAAAATTATTGCGTTTATTGTTTTCATTTATACCTGGGATTCTTTATTGTCATCCCTCTCTTCCTTTTGGTTCTATCTTCCCCATCTTGGAAAAAGAGCGTGCCTAAATATCTATACCCTATTCTCATTTTGCTTATTCTCATCATCACCACAGGGATTGGACTCTCTGCCTTTAATGAATTAGGCAATCCTATCTTAGATATGCAAATCCCACGCGTGAAAGAAGGACAGATATTGGCTGGCAGTACAGATATGATGACTACCTTGTCAAACAAATTCCAACTCGAAAAAAAAGAGGCGCGCTTCTATACTTCCGCTTGGGCAGGTTTCAGCGTAGGCATAATTTTTATATTCGGCGTAATTGGCATGAATCTCACTTTTCTGCGTAAAAAGAATTATAATTTTGGTTACTTACTCATCTTTTCATTTTTCATATTCTCCATTATCGCCTCCCCCATCATCACAGGTGATGAAAAGAAATTAGATTATCCCTATGGCGATGTAATCGCCGCTCATGAAGAAGCAGGGGCATATCTCAGCGAATATATTCCCTCACAAAGCACCGTCTATTGGTGGGGTGGAACAAATATGCTCCCCCTTATCTACATTCCCGGTGGCGTAAAAATTTATCCCGCACAACTTAATCTTTATAATAACTTTCAAATCGGCGGCGACCCACTTGCTGTAAGCCGAAGAGGCCTTTGGAACGAAGAACTCAGACAAAAATGGATTGCCGAAGCCGAATATATCGTTATCATTGATTATCTCTACAAAGATAAATGGATAGAGATACTAAACCCAGAAGAATTTGAAGAATACCCACCTTCAACAGCCTTATTGGATGATAGAAAAAACTCATTCCTGCGCGTTTTTAGGAGAAAGTAAATGGATCTCTCCCTCGTAATTCCTGTATATAATGAAGAAGAAAGCCTCCCGCTACTTTTCGACACAATTCACGAAGCTCTCGATTCCCTCCCCCGCACATGGGAAGTCATCCTCGTAGACGATGGAAGTAGCGATAAAAGCCTCAGCGTACTCAAAACCCTCGCCAAAAAAGACCCCGAGCATATCCGTGTAGTAGCATTTAGGCGCAACTTTGGGCAAACAGCGGCAATGGCGGCAGGCATAGACCACACAAAAGGAGAAGTCATCGTTCTTCTTGATGCCGACCTTCAAAATGACCCCGCCGACATCCCCATGATGCTAGAAAAATTAGACGAAGGCTACGACGTCGTCAGCGGATGGCGCAAAGACCGTAAAGACACCTACCTCACTCGCACCCTTCCTTCCAATTTAGCAAATGGATTAATCTCGCGCACCACAGGCGTAGAGCTTCACGACTACGGCTGCACCCTCAAAGCCTACAGAAGAGAAGTCATCACTGGCTTCAAACTCTACGGAGAAATGCACCGCTTTATCCCCGTTTTTGCACACGCTGTTGGCGCAAAAATTATCGAAATGCCCGTCAATCACCATCCACGCCGTTTTGGAGAAACAAAATATGGGCTAGGACGCACCCTAAAAGTCCTTCTCGACCTTTTCACCGTTAAATTCCTTCTCGATTACTCAGCAAAACCCATCTACCTTTTTGGCGGTGCAGGTTTTATCGTTATTGGGATCAGCGCGGCACTTTTGCTTTTTCTTGCAATCAGACGCTTATTTTTGGGAGTCTCAGTTTTAGCCTCGCCCCTCTTTACAATCAGCGCAATGTTTTTCATCATGGGCTTTCAATCCATTCTCTTGGGGCTAATCGCCGAGTTACAAGTCCGCACCTATCACGAATCGCAACATAAACCTACTTATACCGTTCGAGAAACCATCAATATAGCATGAGAATTTTGCTCCTCACCTACGAACTTCCCCCTGTTGGGGGCGGTGGCGGTCGCATAGCCCAAGATATAGCCGAAAAACTAGCCCAACGCGGACATGAAATCGTCATTATCACTTCTCACCTCAAAGGCTTAGCTAAAAAAGAAAAAATATCTGGGGGAATTGACGTAATCCGCGTGCCCTCGATGCGCCGCGAGGCATTCCGAGCGGGATTGCTCACAATGGGCGCATATATTCTCTCCGCGTTTTGGGCTGGATACCGTTTAACCAACGTGTGGCGACCCGATGCGATTCACGTCCACTTCGCCGTCCCCACCGGAGTCTTAGCTTGGGCATTATCGCGGCTAAAAAATATCCCCTACCTCCTCACCGCCCATCTTGGCGATGTTCCTGGTGGTTCTCCAGAGAAAACAGGAAAATGGTTTAAGTGGATATTCCCCTTCACAAAACCCATCTGGAAAGATGCCGCCAAAGTAATTGCCGTAAGCGAATTTACACGACAATTGGCACTCAAGCATTACCCCGTTGATATCGAAGTCATTCACAATGGCATAGACATCCATGAAAACGCTCCCAAAGAGATAAAAGTTTACTCCCCGCCACGCATCACTTTTGCAGGCAGATTGATGAAACAGAAAAACCCCCTGCAAATTATTCAGACCCTCGCAAAACTCAAAGACCTAGAATGGGAATACATCCTGCTCGGCGATGGTCCTCTGCGTGTAGAAGTAGAAGCAGAAATTGCCAAACACAACCTTCAAAACAGATTCACCTTGCTGGGTTGGGTTACGCCCGAAGAAGTGATAGAAAATTTTGAGAAATCAGATATTCTTTTTATGCCCTCTCTCACCGAGGGACTCCCCGTTGTTGGGGTACAGGCTTTATCTATGGGCTTAGCAATGGTCGTTAGCAATATCGGCGGCTTTGTAGATTTGGTAAACGAAGGTGAAAACGGCTTTTTGATTGATAATAAAGACGATTACGAAAAAGTTTTAAGAGAATTAATCAGTAACCCTGAAAAAACGCTCTCCTTCAAAAAAGCCAGCCGAAAAAAAGTTGAAGAGTTTTCACTAGAAAAGATAGT
>CAZAWS010000047.1:0-9237 GCA_964488755.1 uncultured Anaerolineaceae bacterium
TTTATATTTGGATGATATACAAAGAGCTTGCAAATTAGTAGCCAATTTTACAAAAGGCGTAAGCTATAAAGATTTTCTTTTAGATGACCGTACTTATCATGCTACCGTGCGAAATTTAGAAATTATTGGCGAAGCAGTCAAACACATCTCTAAAGAGACAAGAACGCGTCATCCTAATATTAAATGGCGAAAAATCGCTGGATTTAGAGATATTCTTGCACATGAGTATTTTGGGGTTAGCAATGAAATAGTCTGGGATATCATTGAGAACGAGATTCCACTACTTTCTCAAGAAATAGAAACTGTTATCAAGAAGGAAATAACCTAAATTGCAATTTAGGAGCGCAACAAATCCTCAGCTTTTTTAATGTCTTCCCCAATTTGCTTTAACAATTCTTCTACTGAGCCAAACTTCTTCTCATCGCGTAAATATGCGATGAACTCTAATTTTAGTTCTTCCCCATAGATTTCTTCATCAAAATCTAAGATATGGGTTTCGATATTGGCGCGCTCTTTATCGGGTGTAAATGTTGGGCGAATACCGATATTGGTGACAGCGGGGTGTTTTACGCCATTCAAAATGGCTAAAGTAACATATACCCCATTTTTGGGTACGATTTTCTCAGCAGAAATTGCTATATTAGCCGTAGGGATGTTAATCTTACGCCCACGCCCGTCACCGCGAATGACGGAGCCGCTCAAAGTATAGGGACGCGCTAAAAGTTGGTGGGCATCGCGCACGCGTCCACACACGAGCGCATCCCGCACGCGGCTGGAGGAAACGATGGCACTCCCGCTGGAGATGGGCTGGAATGTCTGGAGCGTGTACCCAAGTTCAAATCCCAAAGATTTTAGATAATCGGCATCCCCTATTCGGTTTTTACCAAAGGCGAAATCGTAACCAATAAGCAGTTTTTCAACTTTAGCGTGCGCTAAAATTTCTTTCATAAATTCTTTTGGCGAATGCGCCGCTACTTTCTGGTTAAAGGGATGGGTAAGGAGAGCGTCTACGCCCATTTTCTCTAAAATTGCGGCTTTTTCTTCGGGGAGAGTGAGATATTTAACATTTTGGCGTTTGCCCAAAACAGCGGCGGGGTGGGGATAAAAGCTAATGACCAGCGAAGTTGCCCCATTTTTTTTCGCATCTTTGGTAAGTGCTGAAATGATTTTTTGATGCCCGCAATGAACGCCATCGAATACACCAATGGTGAGGTGAGTTTTAGCAAGTTTGAGTTCGCTGAGGGAGTGGGTGTGTAACATTTTGGTCTTCTGTATTCAATTTTCAATGAAGAAAAGAAGCCACAGATGCTTCGAGAAAGAAAGTCACCTGTGGCTTTTATTGTAGTTGCTCAGAGTGTTAGTGGAAGAACTGCACTGCATCTTTAAAGATGCGTTGCGGTTCGGGTTACGCAGGCGTGCTGGTAAACTCGCGGTGCAACGCATCCAAAAACAGATGCAATGCACCTCTAAGATTTTGAGCAATTATCTTTTATATTTATTTTTTGCATCTTGGCTGTTGGTTCTGTTTCTACCCAATCAAGAAAACTTTTTTAGGCTGCCATTCAAAACCGCCGTCTGCGCCTTCTACTTTTTTCATTAAAGCGACTAATTCATCGGCTTCGCTGATGCCGCGCACCATTTCATCTTCGGGGTGGTCGGCTTCAACTTTTAGGCGTTGCCCATGACGAATTGTTTCTACGCCATCAGCATCTAAGACGATTGAGGGCCAATCAGAAAGAGATTCAGCAGCGGGGATTAAGTGTTTGTACCAATCGCCTCTTTCAAAGGATTCTTCTAGTTTGCGTAATGGCGTAGAATCTCGAAGCGAGAAACGTCCATTTTTTGTGCGGCGCAAGCCAACCAAATAGGCACCACAGCCCAAAACTTCGCCAAGGTCATTTGCTAAAGAGCGAATATAAGTGCCAGAAGAGCAATGCACGTCTACTACAACTTCGGGGGTTGCCCATTCTAAAACTTCAAGGTGATGCACTTGTATCATGCGTGGTTCTAGCTCAACTTTTTCACCTTTGCGCGCCATCTCGTAGGCTTTTCGTCCACCCACTTTTACTGCCGAGTAAGCAGGCGGGGTTTGTTCAATCTCACCTTCAAATTTCTTCAATTCTGCGTCAAATTGCTCTTCAGTCACATCTACAGGCACTTCATCTCGTGTGAAGGCACCTTCGGCATCATAAGTGTCAGTGGCGGTGCCCATTCTAATAATTGCCTGATAACGTTTATCAGAAGCCGAGATATATTCGCTCAAGCGTACGGCTGGTCCTACTAAAATGACCAAAACACCAGAAGCGCGGGGGTCTAAAGTACCCGTATGCCCTACGCGGCGAATTCCCGTTCCGCGGCGGACTGCATTTACGACATCGTGTGAGGTCATTCCGGTTGGTTTATCAATGACCAAAACCCCTGAAATTGCATCTTTATTTTGCATAAGATTTTTCCTCCATTTGGATTTTTAGGTGGGGACAGGAGCAAGTCCTGCCTCTACATTAAATTTCATAGAATTTCACGCGTCGCGCGCAAGACCCTATCCTTGATTTCTTCGAGTGAACCTTCTATTGTTGCCCCAGCCGCGGCGCGGTGTCCCCCGCCCCCAAACTCCGAGGCAACTTCAGCAACATCCCATTTTTTGCCGCGGGCACGCCAAGAAACCTTGACCATACCTTTGGGCAATTCTACAAAAATAATAGCCACGGGGCTTTTTTTTATGGACGATAATATATTAATTAAATCTGCGTCATCATTACCATGATATTCGACTGCTTTGCGGTCTTTCAAACGTAGCTCAGCCCAAACCATTTGTCCATCCCGCTCGAGGGTGGCTAATCCTTTGCCCCAATACTGCGCCGCCTTAAAAGAACGACTAATTAAGGCACGATAATAAAGGTCTGGGATGTAAGCACCTTTCTCCATTAAATCAGCGGCTTGGCGAAAGGCTTTAGGATTCATATTTAAGGTACGAAAACCGAGTGTGTCGGTAATAAGCCCGGTGAGCAATGCGCTGGCTGAGGCTCTGTCAATCTCTAATCCCCACGCAGGGAAATGTTCTGTCAGAATAGAGGCTGTCGCGACGGAATCAGCTTCTACGAGATTGATGTCTGCATATTCAGTGTTCGTTATATGATGATCTATGTTGATAAAAGGTTCCCCAAAAGTCTGTAATTCCTCATGAATACGAGAAAACTCGGCACAATCTACAGAAATAAAGGTATCTATTTCACCTTCTACTTCTCTTTGAACCAATTCGCTCCCTTTAAGGTGCTCGAAAACATGCGGCAATCCGGCAGGTAAAACCATTTGGACGTGTTTACCTACTTTTTCTAGCGCAAGCCCTAGCCCAAGCATAGAGCCAACCGCATCCCCGTCTGGGCGGATATGTCCTGTGATTAAAATTCTTCTTGCTTCCCCTAAACGTGCTTTAATTTTTGCGTCTATTGCTTCTGTCATTAATTTTCAACTTTCTCTTGAAGGCTTTCGATTTCAAACTTAAACAAGTGCTCAAAAGTCTTATAAGTTTGTCTTAAGTCTGATGTCTAATACCTTAGGTTTCGTTCTCTTCTCTAATTTCCGCTAGAATTCCTTCTATATGATCGGCTTGCTCTGGTGTTGGATCCCAATAAAATCGTAAATGCGGAAAAGAGCGGAGGTTCACGCGCCCTGCCAAATATCGGCGTATAAATCCGCTGGCACTGTCGAAACCTGCCAACGCCTCTTTGGCGCGTTCTGAGCCTTCAAGGGCAGAGATATAGATATTGGCATAAGCCAACTCTCTATCTACAAGAACATCGGTAATATAAATTCCTTGCAAACGCGGATCGTTTAGCTTGAAAAGGAGTAACTCAGAGAGTTCTTCCTTAATTCTATCCCCAATACGGTGTAAACGGACTTCTGATGGCATAATTTAATTGATTATTTTTAGTTAGATAGGCAGGCGTAGAGAAAAAGCTCACGCCAAGAAAACGTTAATTGGCGAGACGCAAGTTGAATTCACGTGCGTCCCGATTCTTCATATCCCATTATTTTAGATATTTAATCTTCTCTTTTCTCAATCCTACTCGATTTCTTCTTTCTCCAAAACATAACATTGGAGCATATCGCCCACTTCGATGTCGTGGAAGTTTTGCAAGCCAACACCACACTCGAAGCCATTGCGAACCTCGTTAACTTTGTCCTTATTATGCTTTAGGGAAGAAACTTCGCCCTCGAAGAGAATGTCTGTGCCGCGAGTTAGGCGCATTTGTGCGTTACGGCGAAGTACACCATCACGCACTCGGCAACCAGCAATTTTGCCTATCTTTGAGATGGGGAAAACGGCGAGAACTTCGGCTTTTCCGAGAGTCTTTTCTGCAAAAGTAGGCTCTAGCATACCTTTGAGGGCTTTTTCTACATCTTCGACTATACGATAAATGATATTGTAGAGACGGATAGAAACGCCTTCGTTACCAGCCAAACGGCGAGCATTCACTTCGGCTTGGACGTTAAATCCGATGACGATTGCACCAGATGCGATAGCAAGGGTGATGTCATTTTCGCCGATATTGCCTGTTTCTGCATAAAGGATATTTACGCCTATTTCGCCTTCGCCAAGTTTCTCCATTTCGCCCACAATGGGGTCGAGAGAGCCTTGCACATCGGCTTTGATAATGAGGCTGAGTTCTTTCGTTTCTCCAGCCTTATAAGAGGCAAAAAGATCTTCTAAGGAAACACTTGCATTTTCTTTTTTCCCTTGTTTTTCATTTTCAAGGTATTCTTTTGTCTTGTAGCGGGCTTGCCTTTCAGCATCTACGATGCTAAATACCTGCCCTGCGCTAGGAACATTATTGATGCCCATCACTGAAACTGGCATAGAAGGTGGGGCGATTTTTATGCGATTGCCCTTATAGTCAAACATAGCACGCAAACGTCCATAAGACCCACCAGCTACAACAATGTCACCTTGTTTCAATGTGCCATTTTGGACGAGCAAAGTTGCCATTACGCCGCGTTGCTTATCTACTTCGGCTTCGATGACGGTGCCTACAATATCGCCGTTGGGATTGGCTTTGATGTCCATGCTGTCGGCGGTAAGCAAAATTGCCTCGAGCAAATCCTCTACCCCTTGATTATTGAGCGCAGAAAGGGGGATGACCATTGTGTCACCTTCCCAATCGTCTGGGATCAGGTCATTATCGGCTAATTGGGTCTTAACCAGTTCAGGATTGGCATTATTTTTATCAATTTTATTTAGTGCAACTATGATTGGCACGCGAGCGGCTTTAGCGTGAGCAATGGCTTCTTTAGTTTGGGGCATAACGCCATCATCTGCCGCTACGACTAAGATGACAATATCGGCACCCTGCGCTCCACGAGCACGCATAGCAGTAAACGCGGCGTGACCGGGGGTATCTAAAAAGCTAATCATTTTTCCTTTTAAGGAAGTTTGATACGCGCCTATATGTTGCGTAATCCCACCAGCTTCACCAGATTGCACGTCGGCATTGCGGATTGCATCAAGAAGCGTTGTTTTACCGTGATCGACATGTCCCAAAATTGTAACTACGGGAGGTCGATCTTCGAGGTTGGCTTTATCTTCGTTAGCAATAGCCTGTCGCCAAGCAGAGAGTTTCTCTGCCCCTCCTTCGGATTCTAGTAAATCTTCTTTTTCTGGCACTGCTTCAAAATCCATATCTGCGGCTACAATGGCGGCGGTATCAAAATCAATTTGCTGATTAATACTTGCCATAACGCCATTGGTCATCAAACTTTTGATAACATCAATGGGGCTTTTCCCCATAAGCTCTGCTAAATCACGCACACCGATTGCGGCAGGAATTTCGATAATTTTTTCGTCTTTTTTACTCATTAAAACCTCTTCCCTAAAATGCCTTCCTCTAACTCCTCCCAAAACGGATGGAGAACCAGTTCCTCCCCCTTTTTGGGGAGGCTAGGCGGGGGCTATTCACTTCCTAAATTCTTACTATATTCTTCTAAAGCAGTTCTTTCTTCTGCGCTTATTTTTGTTCTAAGTGCATTCGCTAATGCGCCTTTGAGGGCTTTATCCCAACACTCACGTTGGTTATGCAAATAGGCACCCCGTCCCGATAATTTTCCTGTTAAATCAACTTGCACACCCTCGGGAGAACGGACAATTCTTGTGAGAGTTTGTTTTGCTAAAGTTTCGCGACATCCTACGCAGGTCCGCTGTGGGACGTGTCGTTTTTTTCTTCGAGACTTTTTGCTCACAAAGCATCCTTCCAATCAATATCTTCCCAGTCATCTTCTTCGCGTTTATATTGCTTTTCGGCAACAACTTCACCAAGTTCGGGATCAAACACATATTTGACTGATCGGCTCTTCGCTTTTTTCTTTTCTTCGGCTTCCAATTTTTCTTCTTCAGTAAGCTCTTCTTCTTCGGGGAACTCAAGTACGGAGAGAACTTCGGTCAAGTTTTCGATGGCTTTCATGCCGAAGCCGGGCAAGTCAAAAACCCTGCTAGGATCTGTTTGCAAGGAGACCGTCAATTCACCGATGTTGGTATAGCCCGCACCCTTAAGCATACTCTGCACGCGCTCTGTCAAATCGGTGTCTTCTAATGCCATATCGAAAGCGGCAGGGGCTACATTAGCCCGAATTCCAGCAATACGTTTTTCTTCGGCAAATTCTTTTGCTTTTTCCTGCTTAATCCGTTCTATTTCTTCTTTTGCAGCTTTTTCGGCTTCAGCTTTTTTAGCTTCGGCTTTAGCTTGTACTTCTGCTTCTTTCTTGGCTTCTTTGTCTACTTCTTCTTCAATCTCTACTTTTTCTTCAACTTCAATTTCTGCTGTTTCTTCTTCAACGACTTCTTCTGTCTCTACTTCGGGGAAGTCCATACCATTCAAAACTTCGGTGATATTTTCTATCGCTCTGGGACCTATGCCGGGCAAATCGAAAACTTGGTCGGCATCTAGTGCCAACGCCAGCATTAAATCGCCAACGCTTTCGTACATTGCCTCAAAGAGGATATTGAAAACGTGCTCTTTAAGTTCTTCAATATCAGCCAATTCCATTTCAAATGCAACAGGTGAAATTTTAGCCTTAGCCTCAACAATTGCATCTTGCGCTGCACGGTCTGCTTCTTCTTGTACCTCAATGGTGCGCTGTTCAACGCGGTCCATAAAAGTACTCATAGTCTGATATTCTTCGGGCGTAAGCGAACGACCTTCTGCCTTTTTCGCTAACATCGCTTCAACTTCAGACGATTGCTCTACCGCTTTGGGCATCAATCTCGCCAACTCGGTATCCGTCTTTAGTTTTTTGACAGAGTCAGTAGTTGCTTCTACCAAGCTCTTAATATCAATGCGCCAGCCAGTCAATTTAGCCGCCAAGCGAGCATTTTGTCCATTGCGCCCAATTGCCAAACTTAATTGGTCTTCAGATACAACCACAGTTGCGGTACGCGCAGAATCGGTTGGCTCGCTTAAATAAACGCCAGAAACACGCGCCGGACTAATTGCTTTGGTAATATAAGCAATTTGGTCAGGATTCCATTCAATAATATCAATTTTCTCGTTATGCAACTCACGCACGATGTTTTGGATGCGGACACCGCGAATACCTACACATGCGCCTACGGGATCAATTCCCTCTTGCTCCGCTGAAACAGCCACTTTTGCACGTCTACCAGGTTCACGGGCTATACCGCGAATTTCAACTACGCCATGATAAATTTCAGGCACTTCATTCTCAAGCAAACGGCGTAAGAAAGAACCATGTCCACGAGAAAGAATAATTTGAGGTCCACGCGGGGAATCTATAACTTCTAAAACCACACAGCGAATGCGGTCGTGTACGTGAAAACGCTCACCGGGGATTTTTTGATTATGGGGAATAGTGCCTTCGGCATTCATATCTAAGCCAACAGTCACACCCCGCCGTCCGCCCGAAGCCTGCACAATGCCGCTAATAATTTCGCCAACCAAACGCTCAAAATACTCTGCCTGTACGGCGCGCTCAGCTTCACGAATCCGCTGTTGAATGACCTGCCGCGCGGTTTGAGCAGCAACCCTGCCAAAGTTCGAGGGCGTTGCGTCTACCATCGCCATCCCCCCCAGCTCGGCTTCTTCATCCACCTTTAGGGCTTCTTCCAAAGTCGTCTCGGTGCGTTCATCCTGCACGTCTTCAACAATCTCTTTTTCCGCAAGAATGGTCACATCTCCAGTTTCGAGATCGATTTTACCAATCACTTCTTGCGCGCTAGATGCGTTTACCGCGCGCCTATACGCTGAAGCCATCGCCGCTTCTATTGCGTCTGAAATCACTTCTTCTGGCAAATTCTTATCTTCCAGAAGAGCGTTAAATGCTTGTTTAAAATTAGTTTTTGTTTTTGCCATCGTCAGCCCCAAAAAATCTCCCATACAAGCAGAAAAGTGGGGGTTGCCCACTTCTCGGTGCTTTCAATATCGTTTATTAGTCAAACAAAATTCTAGCACATAGTCAGAAAAGCCGCAAGACGATATAATAGCAAAATGACTACTCCACTTGAACAAACTGGCAAAGCGCGTGCTGAGCATGTAGAAAAGATGTTTAGCAAAATCGCACCCAAATATGATTTGATGAATAAAATAATGACGGGCGGCCAAGATGCCTACTGGAGACGTGAGGTAATCCGCCGCGCAAAATTGGACGCGGGCGATTCTCTCCTAGATTTGGGCGCGGGTACCGGTGATTTGGCGCGAGAGGGTCTCAAACAGAATCCTGCCATTCGCGCCCTGGCAGGTGACTTCACCCTCAACATGATGCGCGCTGGACGCAGGGATTCGGATAAACTCGATTGGTCTGCCACCGATGCGCTAAACTTACCTTTTGGCGATGAAGTTTTTGATGCCATCATTTCTGGTTTCCTCATGCGCAATGTGATTGATGTACCGCGTGCTCTAAAAGAGCAATATCGCACTTTGAAACCGGGTGGGCGGATTGTAATTTTAGACACCACCAAACCGCGCAAAAATATCCTTACGCCCCTAATCAATATCCACCTTCATACTATAATCCCATTTATCGGCGGTTTGCTAACTGGCGAACGCGATGCTTATACCTACCTCCCCGAATCGACCCAACAATTTCTACGCGCTGAAGAACTTGCTGTTCATATAGCGGCGGTTGGATTCGAAAACATCAATTTTGAAATTAAGATGTTCGGAACAGTGGCGATACATTGGGGCGTAAAAAATGTTTGAATGTTGAAATGTTTGAAGGTTTAAAAGTTCG
>CAZAWS010000048.1:0-9102 GCA_964488755.1 uncultured Anaerolineaceae bacterium
GGTTTGAAGAGGGGGGATGAAGTTAGATTGCATGATACAAGCCTATTAAGAAACGCACAGGGAAACCCTGAAACGAATTATGGCAAATCTAAACCATCTGGCTTCACCTTCTACTCTACCGTTCTTCCGTGTACAAAAAGTACAAAAACTTAAATACTTAATTCAAATTACTTTCTTCAAATTGTAGCGGGCAACCACCGCCACACTCAGCCAGCAAATCGCAACCGCCGCATTTGTTGGGCAAGCCCTGTCGCTCGCGCAACCTCACCGATAAATCGTGATTCCAAATCGAATCCCAGCTGTCGGTCAAAAGATTGCCAACCGGCGTGTAATACGATTGGCAGGGCAGCACCGCGCCATCTGGCTCCACGCACATATTATAGAGCGCGGCAGTGCAACCTTTGATTCCCAAATTTAGTTTCGTGGGATCAAAATTGCAGTATTGCGTGGGCGTATACCAAATCAGCTTTTGCCCATATTTCTCCGTTTTCGCTTGTGCCATTTCGAGAATTGGCGTAAGCTCGCGTTCATCTAAACCCGTCCCAACATTTGCGCCGCGCCCAGAATAAATCAGTGCGTTCAAGCCCACCGTTGGCACGCCTAAGTCGGCTAGAAAATCGAGCGTTTCGGGGATGGTGTCTACGTTATTTTTGAGCATGGTCGTGTTTGTCATCACATAAAGCGGACTTTTTAGCACATTTTTCAGCCCTGCGATAGTTTGTTTGTGTGCGCCTTTGACTCGCATCATTTCATCGTGGATGTGGGAATCGTGCGATTCGACCGTGATTTGAACGTGATCCAGCCCCGATGACACCAATTTGTCAACGAACTTTGGATTTGCCAATCGGCGCGCGTTGGTGTTTAATCCCGTTATCTGACCCTTTTTCTCGGCGTAAGCAATTAGCTCCGGCAAAAAGTCCATTAAAGTCGGCTCGCCACCTGTAAAAACGATATGTGGGATTCCCAAATCCCAGGTGATGTCAAGAACGCGTTTCCAATCTTTTACGCTCATCGAGGGGAAAGTTCTTTCGCGGGCATTATAGCAGTGGGCGCAATCGTTATTACAGCGGTAGGTGATTGCCAAATCCATACGGTAGGGCGCAGAAGGGCGCGCGGAGAAGGGCATATTCATCTCAAGTTCTAAATCGTGAATTGCGCAAGCCCCATCGGGACGGATTAGGTTATCAAGTTGAAAGTTGAAAGTTTCAAGGTCTTCAAGAACCTGTTCTTCACTTACGGAATACGCATTACGCACTATTTTAATAATTTCTTCTTTGCTCTTTTTTTCAAGCACCAAATACGCCATCAATGCCGCGGTCGGATTAAGGTGCATGATTTGATTTGCATTCACGATCAACGTGCCATGCCCATCTGGGTCTAGGCGCAGATGGATGTCGGAACTCTCTAGGAAGTTTTTATGTTTATAGTGGAAGAGCCGGGTGGAGTCCAAAGACAAGGTCTGGAGATGTTGAGTCCAATTACTATGAGTGGAGTCCGAAGTCTCCTGACTTCGGCTTTTGGTATGAGGGAGTCCGAAGTCTCCTGACTTCGGTTTTTGAAATACGCCAACGTCTGGAGACGTTGGACTCCAAAAGTTCCAGATCATTGAGAGATATTCTTTGATATTGTTAAAATTCTGGGATGTCATCTATCTCTCCATCTAAAACTAAATCTCCCCAATTTTCCATTGATAAAAATTCCTTATAATTGCTAAAGGGATAATCTTCGGGTTGCTCAACGTATCCGTGTTTGACGGGGTTTAAGAAAATATAATTTAGCCTTGTTAAAAAGTCCTTTTCTGAGCGAATACAGGTATCCCAATAATTCCACCAAATTTTGCGTCCTAAAAGATTATCTTCGTTATTCCATTTTCGAGCGGTGAATTTGTGATAACTGGCTATAAATTTATCCATATTTAGTTTGTTTTTCGGGGAACGTAGAATGGCATGATAATGATTATTCAGAACAACCCAAGCGATAATTTTCCAACTATAAATTTCAGATGCTTTTTCGAAGGCTTTAAACCAATCATGTTTTCGTTTGGCTGATTGCAGATAAGGTTTTTGTTCGTAAGTAGAAGCGGTAATCATATAGAGAGCATCTTCTACGAAAAGATGTGGAGGGTTGTTAAGTGCTTCTTTGAATATGCCTGCTTCTAACATTTTAGTTCCTATAAAGGGGGGCTAGAGTCCGAAATCTCCCGACTTCGACTTTCATAATACTCAACGTCTGGAGACGTTGAGTCCGATGCTCACGCACGCAAGCCTAAGGTCACGCGCGGCGCGGTTTTATATCCAATTAGCTAAAGAGCACTGCCACATCATCCCGCGTGAGGGATTTGAAGAAACTGCCTTCCGAAGAGATGAGTTGTTCTACGAGGGCTTTTTTGCGTTCTTGAAGCTCTAGGATTTTTTCTTCGATGGTATCACGGACGATATATTTATAGATAAAAACGGGATTTTCTTGCCCTATACGATGGGCGCGGTCTGCGGCTTGCATCTCTACCGCGGGATTCCACCACGGGTCAAGATGAATTACATAATCTGCGGCGGTGAGGTTCAAGCCTACGCCGCCCGCTTTAAGGCTGATGAGAAAAAATGGGGTTTTAGGGTCATTTTGAAAAGTATCGACTCTGTCTTGCCGTTTGCGAGTTTTGCCATCGAGATAGGTATATTTGAATTTGTTTTTCTTCATTTCGATTTCTAGCAATTTGAGCGTTTGCACAAATTGAGAGAAAATTAAGGCTTTATGCCCCTCGTTTTTGAGCGTTTCTAGGGTTTCGAGTAAAACATCGAATTTGGCGACATTGTCGGTGTAGGTTGGGTCAACGAGTTTGGGGTGAATACAAATTTGGCGTAGGCGCAATAAGCCTTCTAAAATGTGCATTCTGGCGTTATTCATGCCGCCTTCATCTAAGAGACCGAGCAGTTGACTGCGATAACGGTCACGGGTTTCATCGTAAATTTTGCGTTGGGCGGGTTCAAAATCAGTGTAAATAATGCGCTCTGTGCGGGGCGGGAGTTCGGGGGCAACTTCTTTTTTTGTGCGCCGTAAGATGAAGGGATAGACCATTCGCCTGAGTAGATTGGCTTCGTTTTCACCTTCACGGCTTTCAATGGGCTTGGCAAATTCGCGTTTAAAATAGGTCATATTGCCGAGCAAACCAGGATTGGTAAAGGCAAATTGTGACCATAACTCGAAGCTATTATTTTCAACGGGTGTGCCCGTCATTGCCATGCGATATTTAGCGTTGATGAGACGCGCCGCTTTGGATGTTTTGGCAAGCGGATTTTTGATTGCTTGCGATTCGTCTAAAACAACGGCATAAAAACGATAATCGCGCAAAATTTCTATATCTCTGAGCATGGTGCCGTAGGTGGTGATGACGATGTCGTAATTGTCGAAGTTTTTTGTGTCTTTTTTGCGTTCAATACCTAAGTATTCTAAAGTGCGTAAATCGGGGGTGAATTTAGCTGATTCGCGTTGCCAATTTGTGATGAGGCTTTTAGGAACAATGAGCAAACTGGCGTTCTTCATTTCGCCTTTTTCTTTTTTGAGTTGCAAGAAAGCCAGCATCTGAATAGTTTTCCCTAGCCCCATATCATCGGCTAAAATACCGCCGAAGCCGTATTCGTTGAGAAAACCGAGCCAATCTAAACCGGCTTTTTGATAGGGGCGTAATTCTCCTACAAACCCTTTGGGGATAGGCTGAACTTTAATATCTTTAAGATTTCTTAGTCTTTTGCGCCTTTCTTCAAATTCGGGAGCGATATTTTGGCTTTCGGCATCTTCGAGAAGCTCATCAAGCATGGAGAGTTGATAGTCTCTTAGGCGGAAACCTTCTTCGGTTTCTTTAGTCATATTGAAGACGTGTTTATAGCGTTCCAGCCATTTTTCGGGGATCTCTCCTATAGAGCCATCGGCTAATTTTATATATTTGCGTCCTTTTTTTACGGCTTTGCGAATATCGCCTAGTTTTACTTCTTGCTCGCCGTATTGGACGAGCACGTCAAGATCAAACCAATCAATGCCGCTGGTGATATTGAGACTAATAGAAGGGGAGTTTTTGTTAATTTTGCCTAGTGCGTCTTTATCACCGTAAATTTCAAATCCCGCTTCGGTTAGGGCTGGGATGCCGCCTGTTAAAAAGTCGTAGGGGTGCGTGTTGGCGCGTAAAATATAAGAGCCATAAGGATACCTGCTTCCGCCACGCTTTAAGCCAAAGGCGACACCTTTGATGCTTGTGTAAATATCGTATTCTTTTTGAGTATTACGGTGCAAGCGGGTTAATGCCCAAGAATTGGGTTTATTTTTGACTTCAACATTAGGGGCTTTTTTATCAGCAAAAACTTCGTATTCACCATAGCCAAATCGAAGTTCTGCAACCAATTCTTCATCTTCTTTGCGTAAATAAAGGCGGGGCAAGGGATCTTCTTCTATTTCTTCCCAAGAGACTAAATCGCTTTCAATGGGGATATGTTCAGAAAGTTTAGGGAGATATTTGGCGCGAAATTTCTCTTCTTCTTCAATCGGAATTTCAATAGGGAAATTAGAAAGCAAGTTGAGGCTTTCGGGGTTTTTAATAGGCACGATATTTTTGCCAAGCAAAGCCCATGCGGGGTTTTTTGAAATAATAGCTAAATTCTTTTTTGCCGACGAGAAAAACTCATCTTCGTATATTGTCCCCGCTTCTATGGTGAAAGCATTTTTATCTTGGGCAAGTACGGCTTTTATCTCTATGGGTTTTCTTCGAATTGTTAATGACTGAGAAATTATTTCTCGTCCGCTGTCGGCTAAAAAGATGGGGAAGTTTAGTTGCTTAAAAAAGGAAAGGTATTCTCCAGCAGTGCTTGTCTGATGGTAATAATAACGAGAAGATTCGAGAATATAATTGAATATAGTTATTCCCGAAGGCGGGATATTAAGACACCTCCCTTTATTAACGGGTCTATAGGCGTTTTCCACATACGCTTTCCATAATGTATGTTCATTTAAGAGAGCATTTGCACTTTCATAATCGCCTAGCTTTTGTTCCTTTAGTAAGCCCCACCTAGAAGCCTTAATAATGCGTGGTGCGAAACTATAATCATAGCCCTGATGATTATAACTTTCGGTGCGTATTAATAAAAATAAAGCTAGGTAATATCGCGCAGAGGAAACAGCAGAGCGATGTGGTGTGCTTTCAAAAACTTCGTCTAATTGTTTTTCCCATAAAGGGATATTATTTTCTTCAAGATATGTCTCTAATGCCATTGCAGAGGCAACAACGTGCTTGCAAACTTGCACATTATGCGGGCAATTGCAAGAAACTTGAAAGCCTCTTTCGTTTGGCATCCAAATTTCGACCAAATAAGATGTTCCTCTATCGCGAACGCGCATATAGGCTTTGTCTTTCTGATAATTTACAGATAAAACAAAACCATTGCTATAATAATTTCTGCCCCGCATAAGAACATCGTTGCTTGCAAAGTTATAAGGAAAATGTTGAATTCTTTCTAAGGTGATTTCTGTCATAGATAGTATTTAGACGCTGAGACTACAAAAGTCTTTAAGACTTTTGTAGTCTCAGCGTTGGCATTGATTTGATGGATGAGACGCAAGCGCATCGCGCGTGCATTTAGGCTTGCGTGCCCTTGATAAACTTTTTTCGCGGCGTAAAGGGAATCCCGTTTTTCGCCGCGCGGATCTTTGGGAGCAGCACCCCAGCCAAAAACTTGTAGGTCGCGGCTCTTCATCCCATCGAATTCCGGAGTCCGAAGTCTCCAGACTTCGGCTTTTCAATACTCAGGAAGGGAAGCATACTTCACTCAAATTTCGCACCATTGATGGATAATTTATTCCTTCCTGAGTCCTCAACGTCTGGAGACGTTGAGGACTCAGTGAGCTTATCTCCCGCCACCCGCGCAGGCGCAGGCGCATCCCGCACAGGCACAGGCGCAACTTCCGCCACCGCCACTGCTTCCCGAAGATGTGCTAACTGGAGGGGGATTGGTTTTTTGCGTTATCGGGCTGGTAAATTTATTAAGGTTGCCTACAACTTTATCAGAGAAAGTTTGCGCGCCACCTACAACCGATGCGGCAAAATCTGCGCCGGGGAGCTGGGGCATAGAGGAGGCTAAACTCTTCCCGCCCGATGATGAAGGCGCAGACACCGATTTGCCCGCGGAGCTTCTGCCAAAGGCTGGGTCGTAACGCCCCCACCACATGGGCGTGTAAACGGGGCGATGTTGGAAGACGGTTGCGGTGCGGTCTTGGTAGTCTTTGTCGAGCATTGTCCATTCGAGGGCTTTATCGTATTTTTCGCTCATAATTTCGGGGGTGTCGGCGGCTTCGATTTGTGCCCAAGCGCGTTCCATAATCTTTTTATAGTAGGCAATTGTTTCTTTTCTGCTAAAGCCTTTCATTTTTTTACCAACACTCTCAATTAGATTTACAGTCACTTTTTGCATTTTCTTGCGTTGTACGGCGCGGTTATTTTTGCCATCTGCAAATGCGGACAGGAAATCTTTTTCGTATTTGTGCAATTTTTCGGGGATAGGCTCGGTTACTTTAATTCTGAGGGGGTCTTTGTTGGTGACTGTTGCCGCTTCTTTTTTGATGACACCAAAAAGAATCATTGTCATTACTTTGTCGAGGGGTTCTTCCATTAATATGGCTGATTCTACAGCGGTTAGCCCGCGTTTGATTCCATGCCCTTCAATAGCAATTTTCGGGGTCATATATTTCATCTTGCGTTTGCGTTGCTGAACTGTTGAGATAATGGGAATGCCAACAAAGAAAAGGACCATGCCCAAGCACATGAGCAGACCGAAAATGGCATCCGCATCAAAGCCCATTTTTTCGAGCCAGGATTGCGTAACAATTGCCGAAGCCGGCACATAGCTACTGGGGAAGGATGCGCCAAATTGATACTGCGTATAGCCATTTGCGTTTGCATCAAACCATGTATAAGTGATGCGCCCATTTTCATCTATTTTGCTTATTGGCTCCTGATTGCCGCCCCAATTGTCGCTAGGGTAATAATAAATAGATTCATCGGGTTGAACGCCTGGGGGCAAGTGGAGCGAGACGGACATATCGGTATTCCCCGTTACATATTGACCGCCAAAATAAGTTGCGCCAAAAACTGCGCTGGCGTAATCTTCTTTTTCATCGTTGGGGTAGAGCACTTCGTCAACGTAGCCCACATAAACATGCACCTTTGCGTTTCCACCGGCGGGGATAGCATATCCGCCCATGTCTATGGCAAAGCCAGAGCCATCGCCTTGGTAATCAGATGAGATTTCAACAGCTTGCCCATTTACATCGGCAGAAATTGAAGAAAAACGCCAATTATTATTGGGCGTTCCTACATCTACGAAATCAATAACGTGTGCGCCCGCGTTATTTTTAAAGAAAAAAGTATAATCTAAAGACATGCTTCCATCTTCGTTATAGAAAACATGCACAACTTCTTTTTCTAATTCAAATGAATACTCCTGCGCGTTTGTGCTGGCTGTTATGCCAAAAATAAGCACAAGGGCTAAAATGAGGGTAAAGAGTTTACGTTTCATGGGGTACTCCTTTTAAGCGTTGGAGGTTTGAAGGTTTTAACATTCGAACTTTTAAACTTAATCTTGGTTACTTGCTTGGTCTGGGTTGGCACTTGTTTTTCGATAAATAAGCCAAATTAGAAGGATGCTCACCAACACCACCAATATAGGAAGATAAATAACGGGACTGAGTGCAAAATCGGTAATTTTTTTTGACGCTGGCTCTATAAGTGTCGAAAGGGGGATATAGCTGCTCGGAAAAGATGCGCCAAATGTATATTGAGTATATCCATTTGCTTTTTCGTCATGCCAAGTATAAGTAACGCGCCCCGTTTCATCCACAGATTTTTCTGCTTCTTGAGTGCCGCCCCAATTATCACTGGGAAGATGAGCGCGTATCTCTTCGGCGGGGATTCCAGCAGGTAAATGAAAAACGACAGTCAAATCGGTATCCCCTGTCATATATTCGCTGCCGTACCAAGTTGTATTGAAAATGGCACTGGCGTAATCTGCGTCATTGTCCGGATTTAACACATGCTCAATATGCCCTATCGTTACATGGACAGTTCCGCTTTCGCCCGCAGGAATAGCGTATTCCCCTAAATCAACCGCTACGCCAGATCCTTTGCCCGCATAGCTCTCATCAACGTTTAGAGCCTGACCATTTATATCAGCAGAGACCTCGCTAATGACATAATTAGTATCGGGCAGTACCACATCGACAAATTCAATCGCGTGTGCATCGGGATTATTCTTAAAGTGGAGGCTGTAATCCACAGACATTGTTCCGTCTGCGTGCCAGTAAACATGAACAATCTCTTCCGTCAATTCAAGAGAATACGATTGAGCAAACGCACTGGTCGTTATGCTAAAAACGAAAGCAAGAGCAATGAAGAGAACAAAGATTTTTTGTTTCATAGGATATTCCTTTGGAAAGATGTTAAAAGGTTGAAATCTTAAACCTTCAAACCTTTTAACTTTTAAACTCTGTTTTTCTACCACTTCGGTTCTTCATTTAACTGATAAGTCGTATCGCAATAAGGGCAAACAATCATCGGTGCGCCGGCTTGCATTTCGATATTTTTGCTTGTTAATGTCCCCCCGCAGGCTTGGCATTTCATCGTTTCCATCTTTATTTCGCCGGGCAAATCTATATTTACCGAGACATTTGTATCCCCCTCCACTTTGGGTTTTCTTTGGGCGAACCAAATCATGCCGAAGCCAATAGCCACGCTCACTGCGCCAACGCCGATATTTGCGGGCTGTGGCGTAGTCCCAAAAGCGGACCAAATAAACATCACGCCGAAAAAAATCAAGATAGCTGCACCAATATATGCAATAATTTTCATCACAACTCCTTTTTTGCCCCTCCCCCAATTCCATTTTCAGCATTTGGGGGAGGCTGGGTGGGGGCATATTCATAACCAAGAAAAAACACCCTTCCATTATAATAGATGAAACCTAAAATTACACGGAGAAATTATGCGAACTATCAAAGATTGGGAAGATGAGACATTAAATCCGCTTTTGGATAGATTTGGCGAACGGAAAGATGAATTTAAAACTTCTT
>CAZAWS010000049.1:0-3437 GCA_964488755.1 uncultured Anaerolineaceae bacterium
TGCTCGCAAAAGTGGAAAGCCACGATATGGCAGAAGCCGTAATTGAGCATAAAGCCTCGCTGGGTGTAAACCACAAGGTTTTCTACGTGCAAGAATATATCAATAAGCCGGGACGTGATATTCGAGCCTTCGTGGTTGGCGGTGAGGTCATCGGTGCAATTTACCGCTCATCCGAAAATTGGATTACGAACACCGCACGCGGTGGCGTAGCTACGAATTGCCCCCTTACGCCAAATCTTGAGAAAATCTGCAAAAATACAGCAGAGGTGATGGGCGGTGGTTTGCTCGCAATTGATCTTTTTGAAACAGAAGATGGTTTCACGGTCAACGAAGTCAATCACACGATGGAGTTTAGAAATAGCATTGAGACGACAGGTGTTAATATTCCCGCTAGGATGATTGATTATGTTGTAGAGCGAGCAAAGAGAGAAAAAGCAAAAAAGCGAATTGCTCGTGATAGTTGGCAACTTAGAATAGCAACGCGATCACAACCCCAAATCCTGCACAGGCAAAGTTGACCAAGTCATTGGTTAGCCATTGCCAGCCACGAGAATAACGTGTTTCTGTATTGCAAAGATGAACTGGGTGACGCTCGGTTTCCTTCTCGCAAGCGGGGCAATAATAAATTGCCTGCACTGTTGCGCCGAGAAGTGAGTCAAAGAGCGCGCCAAGCAATCCTGCCAAAGTAATTAGCATGAAAACAGGAAAAAATTCCCCAGAAGGTGAAAAGATGCCTGCAAAAATGGCAACTAATGCCGAGCCAGCCAAAGATGCCAAGGTGCCTGTAACAGAGATTCCACCCGATGTTCCTTTTTCTACTTTTTCTTTGAGATTGGTTATCATGCGTGGCTGAGAGCGAGCCAAGACACCTAATTCTGTTGCCCACGTATCGGCGTTGACGGCGGCGAGTGCGGCGGCGAATCCCAGCCATGTCCAAAGGGCATCGGGGAAGAAGAAATGGAGCAAGGCAAAAAACGCGGCTAATCCGCCGTTGCCGAGGACTTGCATGGCATCGCGACGACTGCCTTTATCGAATTTTTCTTGTAAATTAACTTTGTGCTTTTTGAACATTTTCGAGAGCGCGCTGGAAGAAACGAAGAAAGTCAGGAGCAGAATAGCCCATGCCCAGCCGCCAAGACCAAAGATGAGAGTCCCCTCAACTGTCGCGGCGAGGGCACCGCTTTTGTCGAGGCTTTTGACTTTGTAGGCAAGGAGAGAGATGATAATTGCGAAGATGAATCCGAGGAGTAGTTGCATAATAAATGATGAATTTTGAATGAAGAAGGATGAATTAATTTGTGATCGAAAAGAATATGCTGACCAAAAATAATATCCCAGTCAGTGTGCTAGATATCCAAATAATCAGGGCAAGAATTCGTTGTTCTTCCCAGCGATAGAAGTACAAACCCGCAACCCAGCCGATGATGAAGAGGGCAAAACTGAGGAAGGGGAGGAGCATCAGTTGCACGGGCGGGAAGGGTCCGTGGGCTTCGCCTGAGGCTTTGAATCCGAGCGTAATGCTTTCTAAGTTGGGGATGAGCACACTTACCCAGATGAGAATGCCGATATTGAGCAAAAGTCCACTGAGCCAAAAGTAGCGGGCGAGGAGATTTTTCCATGCCTCTGCAACGATGAAGGTGGGATAGGTGGAAAATGATTCAGCCCGCGACAATGCCCCTAGTTCGGTAGCAAGTTGAAATTCACGGGCGAAGCGGCGCGGGTCATCCGGTGAAATGGCGAAGACGTGTTTTGCGGTCGCAATAAGGATGAGAGTCTTCGCATCCGATGCTAAAAATTCGACCATCGCTAAATCAGAATGACGGCGCAATCCCAAAATGGAGCCGGGCAAGCGCAATCGGGGTAATTTTAAGGGCGTGGTCAGATCGGTGGCGGGGCGCACCCATTCGACATCCGAAAGGGGAATTTCTTCGATGCGAAGTCCCCAAGAGAGTTTGAGTTTTTCACGTCCAAGATAGTAGTTAGCGCGCAAAAGTGCGTATAGTCTATAACCGATAAAGGGGATGGGGAGCGCGGCAACGAGGGTGAGCAGGGCGGCGAGCATGAAGGCGGGACCCAGCTCTGCGCGGGTGGCAAGCCAGATGCCCCAAGCGGTGAGACCCGCGAGCAATGCCAGCAAAAAGCTGTGGATAAAAACGCCGCGGCGGCGGGGGGGGATGAAGGTGCTTTCTTTGGTCATTATTTTTTACCGCCAAGACGCAGAGGGCACGAAGCTTTAAAGATTTTCTTTGCGTTCTTCGCGTCTTGGCGGTTCTTTTAAATTAACTCCGCAATGGTTTCGCAAACCTGCGCCACCTGCTCTTCGCTCATCACGCCAGAAAATGGGAGCGCAAGACTGCGCTTGCCCAAATCTTCGGTGATGGGGAAATCGCCGCGCTGGTAGCCAAATTGCTCCGCCATATAAGGTTGCAAATGGATGGGCGCAAAATAAGGGCGGACGGGAATGCCTTTTGCAATCAGTTTTTGAGCGAGTTCGTCGCGGTTGATGCTTTTATCAAATCGGACGACGTAAACGAACCACGACATTTTACTTGTGGATTTTTCGATAAACTGGGTTTCTACGCCCCGAACATCTTGTAAACGGGCTTCGTACGCGTTTGCTACTTGCGTGCGTTTCTCGAGCATCTCATCGAGCCGAGACATCTGCACCGCGCCCAATGCCGCAGACATTTCATCGAGCCGGTAATTATAGCCGAGATGCGTATGTGTCAGCCAAGTATCGCCTGGTGCGCGCCCCTGATTACGCATGGCGCGCATATAATCGGCATGTTCATCGTTGTTGGTGATGACCATGCCGCCTTCACCGGTGGTCATCTGTTTGTTGGGGTAAAAGGCAAAAACGCCGAAATCGCCGAGCATTCCAGCAGGTTTTCCTTTATATTCTGCGCCAAGGGCTTCGCAAGAATCTTCGATGACGGTTAGGTTATGTTCTTTGGCGAGTGCCATGATTTCATCCATATTGGCGGGCTGACCGAAAACGTCTACGGGGAGAATGGCTTTTAGACGTGAGCGTAGGGGCGCAGCATGCTGCGCCCCTACGCGGGGTAAATACTTCTCGGTATTTTCAATGGCATCTTTGACGAGTTCAGTATCTATATTTCCCGTTTTAGGGTCAACATCTACAAAGAGGGGAATAGCGTTCTCGAAAAGCATCACGTTCGATGAAGCAACAAAGGAGAATGGCGTGGTGATGACCAAATCGCCTTCGCCAATGCCCGCGGCGCGGACGCAGAGATGCAATCCCGCTGTGCCAGAGTTAACGGCGATGGCGTGCTTTGCACCCATCCGCTCGCAAAAGGCTTGCTCGAAGTCTTTGACGCGTTGTCCCATACTGAGCATGGGCGTATTCATTACATCGGCAACAGCCTGTCGTTCGGCATTTGTTAGGTCAGGGGAGGACATGGGGATTTTATTCATAG
>CAZAWS010000049.1:3537-8946 GCA_964488755.1 uncultured Anaerolineaceae bacterium
TTTATAAGTTTTCCAAAACATAATTTGCAATATCGTCAATTTCAACAAGTTCTTTCTCTTCTTTGGCTCGCATCTTGATTTCAACAGAATTTTTTTCTAAAGCGCGTTCACCGACTGTGATGCGTATGGGGCAACCCATTAAATCGGCATCGTTGAATTTTGTACCAGCACGCGCATCGCGATCATCGTAGAGGAGGGTGAACCCAGTATTGGTGAGATTTAAATATATATCATCAGCATCAGAACGGGTATCTATCTTTTTGCTGGGGAGCCAGACCAAGTGTATATCGTAAGGCGCAATTGCGGGAGGCAAAATCATGCCGTATTTATCATTATGACTTTCTGCCACTGCCGCAAAAATCCGCCCAATATCGAGCGTCCAGCTTGATACCCAAGTGGGCTGACCTTTGCCATTTTCATCGGTGTAGGTGGCATCTTTTGCTGGTTGAGCGGGGGATGTGTCGACCAATTCTACACCTTCAACTGCTTCTAAGGGCGAATTACATTTTGGGCAATAATCACCAGCTTTGGCGAGGGCTAAATCGGTGACGATGTTGGCGGTGTAATCGCGCCCGTAATTTACATTACGGAGGTGGAAACCTGCTTCGTTTGCTCCCGCAACAAGATTCGCCGACTGCGGGATTAAATCATCCACAACGATCAGCGCGCCTTTTATCCCCACGGGCGAAGCGTAGCCGGGAACCGCATCTACGGCTAAAATTTCGGCATCCGTGGCGGGGCGCAAATCGGATGCGTTGAGTGCAGATAGCAACTTGGCTTCGCTCAAATCCATATCGCCGCGTAAAATGGCGAAAACGAGCTTTTCTTCATCATCTATTGTGGCAGTCATAAAAACAGCCTTTGCTGTTTTTTCTTTGGGGATATTCAAAAACGCCGCCAAGGTTTCAATGGTATGTGCATCGGGTGTGGCGACTTTCTCTAGCTCACGTGCATCTTCTGCTGAGAGTGCGCTCTTCGAGCGGCGTGCAAATTCTTGGGTATCTAAATAATCACATTGGGCACAGTGGATATAATCCACGCCTGCGTTTTCTGCAATGAAGGCACGACCGCCGCAATCTGTTTTTTTTGCATCCAAATCAAGTTTTTCAAAGAAATCTTTGATGATGGCTGTAATCATTTTTTGAAATTTGATTTCTGTTTCTTCGGACTCTGCCAAAATATGGATGCTAACGCTGGGCGAGCGTGCCGCGCCGAATAATCCCAAACGGGAATGTGCTTCTTGCTCAATTTCACCAAAAGAATAGAGAATTTTCGGCAATTCTTTATAGGATTGGATATTCCCCGCCGCGAGTTGGGCGATATTTGCGTGCGCGCCGATTTCCTGTCCCCCACGAGATTCTATTTCGTGACGGATTCTGGCTCGCAGTTTATTTAGCGAACGCGTGGCGAGGGGCAGGGTGACGAAGTTCCCATTATCGGCGGCGCGGATATAGCCTCCGCGTGCCATGAGTTGGTAAGATTTTGTCTCTGCATTTGTGGGGGCTTTGCGGAGGGTGGAGCCAAAGAGTTCTGATAGTTTCATAAAATCCTTTTGATTAGTGCGAAGGCGACATAAATGTCGCGTTACGATGATTTGTTGATATAACGAGAGCAAGCTCAGGGTCAGGTACGAAGCGGGGCAATTATACCCAAAGACCCGTGCTTTATATTGAAATCGTAAAGAGATTGACGAGATTCCCATCAAATTAGCGGTATAATGAATTGAAACATGCTACAATTGGTTATCTGATGAGGTTGCCCAAATACTTTTTTCTTAATTTGACACATAAGGAGATACTATGGATGCGCAGGAACAAGAAAAGAAACTCAAGTTGATGAAGTTTTGGTTGGTTGGCACTTTCGCAATTCTCTTTGCCGCGTTCACCTTCTATTTTGGTGTAGTTGCGAAGGTGTTGGGTGTGGTCGCTAATACAGGTGGTTCAGTTTTTGGAAATATGTATTATTGGTTGTTTATTGCGATCATAGCAGTTTTGACTGTAGCGGTATGGTTCGGTTATAAAAGCTATTTGAATAAAAAATAGCTTTACTCGATAGAGATTATTGGGTCCTCAGATATAAAAAACAGGTGAAGCCATGAGTTTCACCTGTTTTGTGTTAAAACGCTAAATTACCCTCACCTCCGACCCCATCTCCCCCTTCTCCACCAAAATCTGATTCGGGAACGCGTCTCGCAAAGACTCAAGATGCGTAATCACCAAAATTTTCGCAAAATCGCCGCGGATTTGGTTGATCGCCTCGATTAATCGTTGCCGCCCCAACGCGTCTTGCGAGCCGAAGCCTTCATCAATAATCAAGGTTTGCAAACGCGCGCCCTTGCGCCCTGAAAGCGTCTGCGAGAGCGCAATTCGTATCGCAAAATTGACCCGAAACGCCTCTCCGCCCGAATACATTTCATAATCCCGTACGCCCGCGCTATCGCTAATTTGAATATCCAGCGTCTCCTTCATATCCTCCCGTTTCGCATCTTTATACGCCGACTGCGTCACAAATCGGATGGACATCTGCCCGTTGCTCAAACGGTCGAGCAGCGTGTTTGCCTTTTCTTCGATTTCTGGCAGTGCCTGCTCGATTAGGAGCGCGGGGACGCCATTTTTGCCAAAAGCGCGTTCTAGTTTTTTATAGCGGGATATTTTAAGCGCGAGAGATTCCCTCGCGGATTCATACTCCGATTTGCGGATTCTCAGCCCCGACAGCACCTCCACATTTTGCCGCGCCGCCCCGACCTCGTCCCGAGCTTGGTTTTCCTTTTCTTGCATTTTCAGTAAGTCAGCATAAGCCGCGTCCTCGTCCGGAGCTTGGGATTCGGCATCCGTGAGCGTTTTTTGTGCGTTATCGTGTTTGGCTTTCTGTGTTTTGATCTCTGCGCTCATTTTAGCGATTTGTTCATTGAGATTGACTATTTCTTCCTCTAGCGGTTTCAATGCAGAACGTGCATTTTCTAAGGATTTGAAATCTTCTTCAATTTCACTCAAAGTTTTTTCTTCCTGACGCGCCTCATCATGCGATTTGGCATCATAGCCCAATTTTTTCAGTTCTACGTCTATCTCTGCTAGTTCTGTACGCGCTTCTGTAGAGAAATTTTCTTCTTCAAGGGTAGTTTTTACGACAAGATATGCTGGTTCACCCTCATCTTCCCATTTTTTTACACTTTCACTTAATGCGGTAAATTTTGCTTCTAATTGGGTCAACTTTTTAGATGTAGAGAGACGTTTTTTGTCTACCGATTTATATTCCTTATTACGGTTTTCATAATTTTGTACATCTTCATAAATGGCGTTCATTTCGGCGGTGTTTGCGCGATATTGGTCGCCTTTTGCTTTGCCTTCTTTTTCCATTTGTGCCAAAGTTTCGGCGTGATGTTCCTCGCTCAACTCTTGCCCACAAAGCGGACATTCTGCCGTCTCTATCGCGGCAAATTCTCCGATGCGTTTTTTGAGCGCATTCATTTCTTTTTTATATTGCTTGTTTTCTACCTTCAACGCGGCATATTTCTCGCGTGCTTCAGCCTGCTCTTTGATAAAAGCATCGCGTTCTACAATTTTCTGTTCAATTTCTTTAACATCGTTTTCCGCAAGAATAATTTTCTCCTCTAAATCTGCGACCTCTACTTTCCACTTTCTACTTTCCACTTTTCTTTTTTCTAGGCTCGCCGACTCATGCTCTAAACGAACTTTTTCCCCATTAATCTCCTGCAAAAATGGCTGTCTTTTCGCATCTTGCTCGTGGAATTGTGCGGCTGTTTTCTCCCATTGTGCGAGTGCCGCGCGAGATTCTTTCCAAGCGTTATATTTTTTATCTATTTCATCCGCGCGGGCGAGCAGATTTGCGTAAGTGTCGCGTTTTTCGATGCGCTCATCACGCCGAGATTCTAAATCGGTGCGTGTTTTTTGGGAGCGAGATAACGCGTCAGACAACGCGTCTGCCAGTTTGCGTTGCTCGGCTAGGGAGGCACTTAAGCGGCGAATCTGTTCGAGAAGGGCGTCCTGTTTTTTGCGGCTACCAAGTAAAAATTCAAGGTCGTTTTCGAGGGTTGCTAATTTCTCTTTGCGAGCGGATTCTTCGTCCAATTCCTCATCAATTTCCGCTATGCGCCCATCCACAATATCCAATTCTTTTTCTATTTCACGCCGTTGAGTAGATGCGCGATTTTTATACTCATCCCAGATTTCTAATCCCAAGATGCTGCTGAGAGTCTCTTTCCTTTTGCTGGCGGTTTGCTGCGTGAATTGATCGGCTTTGCCTTGCAGAAAAAACGCCGCGTTGACGAAGGTGTCGTAATCAAGGCGCAAAGTTTGCTCGATGCGGGCTTGGGTCTCGCGCATGGTGGCTTCGGTGAGCGGTCGCCAAAGTCCATCATCGTAAATTTGGAATTCGAGATTTTTCTTTTTGCCGCGCGGCATGGTGCGCTGAATGCGATAGGTGTTATTTTCGTAGCGAAAATCGTAAATCACTTCAGCGGCTTTGGATTGCAAATTGACAAGAGAATCATCTTTTTTGCGTGCCTGTCCAAAAAGTGACCATGTAATTGCATCTAAAATGGACGATTTGCCCGCGCCATTATAGCCAGAGATGCAGGCGAGGTCGAAGCTCTCAAAATTGAGTTCAACCTGATTGCGGTAGGAGAGAAAACCAGAAATTTTTAGGGTGATGGGTATCATTTATAAAATCTCCGCTTCAAGTATGTTTGGGTTACTTTCTTCGCCATCAATAATGAGACGTAGCCAACTATAGCCAACGCGCCACTCTCTATTATTTTCTGTTTTTACTGTTACAGTTTTTCGATTTAGGCGAATAATTTTTCCGTATACAGTTCTATTTTGTTTATCTGGAAAACTAACTCTATCGCCAACGCTGAGTTGGTTTTTCTCTAAGCCCGTTTGGGGCGTTGGCGCAATTTTTGTGTCTACATTATCAAAATTGACCATGTAGAAGGGAATATCCCAACGCTCTTTGTCTGCAAGGTTTTCTACTAAAACGTGGGTTCTTTTTGGTGTAATGACTTTTGCTCTAACCATCTTATTCGTATCAGCGTCAAAATAATTTATGGCTTGATCAGGTCTTAATTTTTTGCGTAATTCTTTTGTTCGCCGTGGGGATTCTAATTCTTGTAAAATGGCAACTCGCAAACGATATAAATCGAAAGCGGAGGCATCTTTTAGGTTTTTGGTTATTTCAGAAAAATTCATTTTTTCTCCATAATTGCTCAAAATGTTGGTATAGAAATTGTGCTCGCATCGTAATATCCGGAGATGTAGGTGATGTTGAAATTCTCAATACTGAGTTCGGTTCGGGTGTTGGAGGAGAGAAAACCGGAAAAATTTTAGGGTGATGGGTATTATGAAGGGGATTATACTCGAAGTGAAATGCGGAGCAAAACATGATGACTAT
>CAZAWS010000050.1:0-8893 GCA_964488755.1 uncultured Anaerolineaceae bacterium
GTAGATCAGTAGACCAGTAAATCAGTAAATCAGTAAATCAGTAAATTAGTAAATTAGTAAATTAGTAAATTAGTAAATCAGCGAGCCACCTGACAGTTTGCCAAAAAGAAGCGTTCGTTAGTTGAGTGGCTACTGAGCCAGCCGAAGTATAGGCGATGCTTTTCGCCGTATCGAAACCAAAATTACCCATAAAATTCCGTTTTGTGATTTCGATATGCTCCTCTAAATGCAGTCGGAGCTACTCAATCACCTGCTTAAATGAAACTGTAAGGTAGCCAGTAAATTAGGGAAGAGGATATTGGTCTGCTATTTTTTGATTTATTGGATTGAAATAGCGCGCGGTGCGTAGGTAGACGCTTTTGAACCGCGACATACGCGTATTGAACTGGGGTGCTCTTTCCTGAGCTTTGGATGGGGCGTGAGCGTTGCCATGTTTCCGCCGCGAAAAACGTTGTTGGGCGGCACCCAAGTTGAGGGCACGCGCGTCGCGGATTCTTTTATCCAATCCAAGTATTGTAAATTCAACCCGAAGTCGGGAGACTTCGGACTCCAATATCTACCTTAGGAATGGGATTTAAATAACTTATACATTTGAAGCATACTTCACTCAAAATTCGCATCATTAATGGATAATTTATTTCTTCCTAAGTCCTTAATATACGGGATCGCGTAAAATAGGGCATGTCATACAGTGACCGCCGCCACGTCCGCGCCCTAGTTCTGAGCCGTTGATTTCAAGAACGGTGACGCCAGCTTTGCGTAAACGGGCGTTGCTCCACTCGTTGCGGTCATAGGCTACGACCACGCCAGGTTCGAGGGCGACCACGTTGTTGCCATCGTCCCATTGCTCGCGCTCTTGCTGAAAAATATCGCCGCCAGTGGGAATAACGCGTAATTCTTTTAGTTCTAGCGCATCTTGCACGGTTTCAAGCCAGCCTTTTTTTTCAATAACGGTGTGCAATTCGTCTTCTTTGTCGCCGGGATAATAGCTAATGGGTTGGATGTTTTTTACAGCGGGTTCATAAATGGTAACTAAATCTCGGTCGCAAAAGGTGAAAATGGTGTCTAGGTGCATACTTGCTCTATCGGGAGGCATCTTTGCGGCAATAACGCGCTTTGCTGCACCATGTTTAAAGAGTTCGGCGGCAACTTGGCTAACAGCCTGATAGGTTGTGCGCTCGCCCATGCCGATAAGCACGATGTCTTTGCCAACGGGCATCACATCGCCGCCTTCTAGGGTTGCGTTGCCCCAGTTTTTGTCGGGATCGCCCCACCAGATATTGAAATCGCTATCTTTGAATTCGTGATGAAATTTATAAATGGCAGACATGTGCAGGTTTTCTTTCTGTCGAGCGGGGAAATACATGGGGTTGATGGTTACGCCCTTATAAATCCAGCTAGAGCTATCGCGGGTGAAAAGCTGGTTGGGCAAGGGCGGGAGCACAAAATCTGTGCCAACATAGGCTTGTTCTATACGGGTGCGCAAATCTTTGGGGAGTTCAGCGACAGCAACGCCGCCAACTAAATGTGCGACTAATTTTTCTGGAGTCATTTCGTTCATCCAATTGCGTAGCTCAACGACCCTGCCTGCACCAACTTCGTTTGGTATTAATTTTCGGTCTAAAATATAGGCGCGTCCTTCAGGGGTTCTGACGACATCTTCGAGCAATTCGTGAACGTGCCAAACAGTGATACCATATTCTGCTCGCATTAAGTCGACAAAAGCATCATGGTGTTGGCGGGCTTTACGCGCCCAAATCACATCATCAAAAAGCAATTCCTGACAGTTGGAAGGGGTCAGTCGCCGCATTTCTAATCCGGGGCGGTGAACGATGACCTTGCGCAACTTCCCAACTTCTGAATATACGCCAAATTCTGACATTTTATCTCCAAAGAAAAAAAAGCCCAAAAGGGCTTGAAGACCTTTAAGGCATTTGCTTACCTAAGGTTAATCGCCTAAAGTAGCTACCATAACGGCTTTAATGGTGTGCATGCGGTTTTCAGCTTCGTCAAAGACAATGGAGGCTTCTGATTCAAAAACTTCGTCTGTTACTTCCATGGCTTCAACACCAAATTTTTCGTAAATTTCTTGCCCAACTTGCGTATCTGTATTGTGGAAGGCGGGCAAACAGTGCATAAATTTTACATTGGGGTTGCCAGTCAATTCCATCGCTTTGGCATTGACTTGGTAGGGCAATAATAATTTGATGCGCTCTTCCCATACTTCGGCAGGCTCGCCCATAGAGACCCATACATCAGTATAAAGGAAGTCCGCGCCCTTTACGCCCTCTTCTACATCATCGGTGATGGTGAGACGAGCACCCGTTTTGGCAGCAATTTTGCGGCAGATTTTTACTAGCTCCTCATCGGGGAAATTATCTTTGGGGGCGCATAAGCGCACGTCCATACCTAGTTTTACCCCGCCAATCATTAGCGAGTGCCCCATATTATTACGAGCATCGCCCATATAGCAAAAAGAAATATCGGGCAGGTCTTTATAGCTATGCTCTGTCATTGTTAATACATCTGCCAAAATTTGGGTGGGGTGATATTCGTTTGTTAAGCCATTCCAAACAGGCACGCCCGCGTATTCTGCCAAAGTTTCGACCAACTCTTGACCAAATCCGCGATATTCGATGCCGTCGTAAGTGCGTCCTAGCACACGGGCGGTATCTTTCATGGTCTCTTTTTTGCCAATATGCGAGCCGCTGGGTCCTAAATAGCTAACATGTGCGCCTTGGTCAAAAGCCGCAACTTCAAAAGATGTGCGGGTGCGGGTTGAGCCTTTTTCGAAAATCAGGGCGATATTTTTGCCGCTCAATTTTGGTTCTTCGTAGCCACCATATTTAGCGGCTTTTAAATCTGCTGAGAGTTTGAGCAGGAATTTGATTTCTTTTGGGCTAAAGTCTAAAAGTTTTACAAAACTTCGGTTGCGTAAGTTGAATGCCATTTTTTACTCCTTAAATTAGATAGTAGAAACTCGGTTTTTTCTTGGATTTTACGATCTTTTTGTCAAATATCAGTAATGTTCACACAAATATTTTATTTGATGATAAAAAACCGAGTTTCTTAATTTTTGCGCGTTTTTGGCTTGCTTGCCCTAGTAAACATTTCTGTGGCGTGGAGTGTTAGTCCGTTTACGCCAGAAAAATGTTTGTTTATGGCACGCAAGTTGAGGTCACGTAGGTTTCGCCTGTCGAAGCACGCGCGTCTTTCCATCCAATTTTAAAACCTGACAAGTCATAAAGACTTGTCAGGTTTCGAATATCCTTTTAGAGCCATACGCCAATGCTGAGTACTAGCGCATATAACACCAGAAGAATGACTATAAGTGGGGTGATAAATTTGAGCCATTTACTGTAACTTATTCGACCCAATGCAAGCCCGCCCATCACTACAGCAGAGGTGGGGGTTATTAGATTAACTAAGCCACTTGCTGATTGGTAAGCGGTCACGATTAAGGCTCGGTTAACGCCTGCTAAATCACCTAAGGGTGCCATAATGGGCATAGATACGGTGGCTAAGCCAGACGTGGAGGGGATGAGGAAGCTGAGGGGCAAGTAGAGCAGATGGGTGATGTTGATAAAGGCTATGCCACCTAAACCAGAGAGGGCACTTTCTGTCCAGAAGAGGACGGTGTCGGTAATTAAGCCGTTGTTCATCACAACGCTAACACCACGGGCTAAGCCCACAATGAGGGCTACGCCGAGCATATCACGCGCGCCATCTACAAAGGTATAGACGATGTTTTCTTCGCCCAGTTTGCCAACTAAGCCAATGAGAATGGCGAAGAATAAAAATAGGGCGGTCATTTCGCCAAACCACCAATTCCATTGCGGAAACGGAATTCCCAAGTCTTGCCAAGGGATTACGCTGAAAATCATCACGGCAAAAGCCAGCCCAAATAAAGATAAAATAAGTTTTCGTTGTCCTGTAAATTCGGGGAAAGTGCCATCTTCAGAAGAATTGCTAAAGAAGGCTTCGTTTTCAGCTTTTTGATCGTAAACCAGTGATTTGCTGGGGTCTTGGCGTACTTTTTCGGCGTAGCGAGAAACATAGACAATGCCAATGGCGGTACCAACCACTAGAATGATAACGCGTCCCAGCATCCCATCGGCAACGGAGAGACCTGCAAACCCAGAAGCGATTCCTGTGGCAAAGGGATTTACAGTGGATGCCAATACGCCAATGCCTGCGCCTACCATGACAATAGCAACGCCGGTGATTGTGTCATACCCAGCGGATATCATTACCGCAACGATCAAAACATAAAAGGCAAGCGTTTCTTCTGCCATCCCGAAGGAAGTACCTCCTAGTGCAAAAACAATCATTAGAACGGCGATCATCCATTTTTCTTTGCCCTTTAATGCTTTTGTGATATTGGCGATCCCCGCGTCTATGGCACCGGTTTTCATGGTAATGCCCAAGAATCCGCCAATAACAAGGACGAACATAGCGACATCAATTGCACCGTAAAGGCTACCGCTGTTGTAGATATTGACATTGCCGGTATCATCCTGAATGCCGTACATACCGTGCAAGGGGGCTATAAAAGCACTATGGATAAAACTTTGCGGGTTTTGTTCTACTTCATGGTATGAACCAGGAACAGGTTCGCCATCTTCGGTATATTCATAGGAGCCAGCGGGGATAATCCAAGTGCCTACGGCAACGATGATAATCAGAAAGAACAAAATGGTATAGGCAGTGGGGAATTTGAAGCCTTTTTTTTCTTTAGACATTATTTCTCCTTATTTTGCTTGTGTTTTGTGAAAGATAGTTGGGTAATTATATTTATTCTAGCGAGTTATTTCGTAAATAGCATGAGCATATACTTCCATAGCTGTATGTAAATCTTGGATGGGTATATATTCGTTCGGTTGATGTTCTGTGAGAGCCGTATGCGGGAAGTTGGGTCCGTAAGCAACGCAATTAGGAATTGCCCGTGCATAGGTAGCCCCACCAGATGTGCGCGGCTTTGTCTCGGTATCGCCGGTCACTTTTTGGTAAACGGCTAGCAAGGTCTCAATAAGTGGATGGTCAAGGGGCAAGTAAATTGGTGCCAGCCAATCATATTCGCTATAGGTTAAATCGTATTTTTGAGCAACTTCAAGTAGCTTTTCGACAATCTCTTCTTTAGGGATTGTAACGGGGATACGGGTATCAATAGAAAGGATTTCTTCCTCGCCTAATTCTATTTTACCCACGTTGAATTTTAGTTTTCCTGTAGGTTCATCATTTACATCGCCAAAGATGAGGGTCGCATTTGGGTCTTCTTGAACTTCTTGGGCAACAAAATTAATGGCTTTGGATTCTATGCCAATTGCTTTAAGGGCCACACATAAGCGGGCGATGGCGTTAATGCCTTTTTCTGGCACCATGGCATGTGCCGCCTTGCCAATAATTTTTATGCCCCCATTTTCTTTTTTATATCCAAAGCCCAATTCATCCAATTTGGCACTTAGTGCCTCTTGCTCATCTCCATCGTAAAAAGCAGAATCGGGGACTGCGTTAAAGGCGTTGCCGCCAGTGAATTTTAGTCCGCTTTCGTTTTTAGTCGTTAGCTTAAGTTGCAATAAGCCTTTTTCGGCATAAATCAGCGGGAAATTTGCATCTGGAGAGAATCCCATTGAGGGGATTTCTTCGTTTTCTAGATATTTGGTGATTCCGCCCCACAGGCTTTCTTCATCGGTGCCGAAAATGAAGCGCAAGCGTTTGTTGAAGGTGACACCCGCATCTTGTAAGGCTTTAACAGCGAATAATGCCGCTACCGTTGGTCCTTTATCGTCTTGGACGCCGCGTCCGTAGATATTGCCATCTTTTACAACTGGGTCAAAGGGAGCGGAGTGCCAATCTTCCAGATTGCCAGCGGGGACAACGTCTAAATGCCCCAGAATGCCGATTAGCTCTTCCCCTTCTCCAATATCGGCGTATCCGTAGTAGCCGCCTTCGCCGTAGTGGGTTTCAAAGCCTAAACTTTCGGCAAGTTGAAGTGTTACTTTTAATGCGTCGTCAATATCTTTGCCAAAAGGCGTATCTTTGGCATTTCCATCAAATACGCTAGGGATACTCACTAATTTGCTCAGAGCTTCTATATAAGGTGCTTCTTGGTCTTTTAGATGTTGATTGATATTTTCTAGCATACTAATCTCCTTTTTTCTGAATTATTGGGTAGATGGTAAAGGGTCGTCTTTTTATTTCATATTTTCATTTTGCATCCGCCTCCTGTGCCTGTTGCCAGCGAAGCCACACATAAACGGGGATGCCGAGCAATAATAGAATGAAGCCCCAAAGTACCGTTTCGGCACCGGAACCCCAAATACAAAATATCGAATAAACAAAGGCAAGGCTGGCAATTATGCTCGAACCTAGCAAGCGCTTTCCTTCAAAACGTTCACGATACTTGATAAATATCATCAATTCTGCCATAGTGCTAAGCACATAGGGATATAAAGCGGTTAGTGTTGCCAATAGGATGATGAAGGCAAAAGCATCTACCAATCCTTTGGTGAAATTCATTGCAATTAAAACGGAAACCAGAATGCTGGAAATAATCATCCCCGTGGTCGGGGTGCCTTGCTCTGATTCGTTGGCAAAAATTTTAGGAAAGAGACCGTCTTTAGCCGCCGCCATTGGCACTTGCCCCTGAAGAAGCAACCAGCCGTTCATCGCACCAAAGGTAGAAGCTACTGCGCCAAAGGCAACGAATAAGCCTGCGCCTTTTCCCCACATAACTTCTGCCGCATCTGCATAAGGTGCAGATGAACCAGCCAGTGTTTCAGGGGGAATCAAACCCATAACAGAAATAGTGCCGAGAATATAAATAACGGCGGTCAAAGAAACGCCCAATATAGTGGCTCGTGGAATAGTTTTTTGTGCATCTTGCACATCATCTGCGGGCACGGTGGCAGATTCAAGCCCTAAATATGCCCACAAGGTTAGAGCGGCAGTGGCGGCAATTGCCATCATAGGCGATTCTCCGCTGGCATTGAAGGGTGTAAAGTTTTCTACATTCAAATAAAACAGCCCGAAAAAGGCTACTGCAATTAAGGGAATAAGTTTTAGCACGGTAGTCACCAATTGAACAATACCGGCATTGCGTACACCGCTCATATTAACCCAAGTGAGTAGCCAAACTGTGCCAATGGCAACCCCCGCCCCGAGCGCAGGAGTTTCATTAAGGGCAGGGATAAAAACGGCTAAATAGCCAATCATGGCAACGGCTATTCCCGCGTTTCCTACCCATAGAGCAATCCAATATCCCCAACCGACCAAATATGCTGTGAAATCTTCAAATCCCATACGGGTATAGGCGTAGGGTCCACCAGAAGCAGGGGAGATTTGGGCAAGTTTGCCGAAAACCAACGCCAACAAAATCGCACCTACAGATGTGACCACCCATCCCACCAACGCTATCCCGCCATAAGGCGCCAGCGTAGCGGGAAGCAGGAAAACGCCAGACCCAATCATGGTGCCCACAACGAGTGCGGTAGCCATCCAAGTGTTGAGTGTCTTTTTCTTTGGTTCACTTTTTGCACTTGACATTTACGTCTCCTTATTATGATGCATGAATAATGAATATGGTTTATCAGTGTTTGAAAAATGATTAACTATTGGAATATGGCAGAATTTTGGGATAACGCTCCGCGACACGCTTGTTTTGGGCAGGAGTGCTAAATCTTGAGCTGGGGATGCGTCGTACACATTTCACGTTTACGTTGCACAGATGTTGAAGGAGAGCACGCTAGCCAAAAACGCGCACATTTCTTTATTCTACTATACTTCTCGTACCATCCCGATTAAAACATCAAGGCGAGCTTGAGCTAGTCCGGGCAAAATTTCTGTGGGGTAAAAAGGACCGCTTCCCTCCATGCTGAGAGATGCCGAGACATTGCCCATCGCCGCGGCGTGCAGTGGCGTATTATTTTGCGCCAACCCCGCTAAAAAGCCACCGCAAAACGCGTCCCCCGCGCCAGTTGGATCTGCCACGCGGGAGGCATACGCGGGGAGTTCCCAGCGTTTTTTTGCGTTCACATCATAAAGCAATTGCCCTTTGTTACCGCGTTTAACGATAATTATTTGACAGCCAAATTTCCCCAATTCTTCTGCCATTTCCCAAAGGTCGTTTGTTTCACCCCAAAAAAGTTGTCTTAATTCTTCTTCTGAGGGCATGAAGGCGGTTAAACCATCTAAAAACAAACGCAAATCTTGCCGTCTATTGGGTGCCATATAGCGTGGCGAGGGGTCAAGGGTGATTATTTTTATATCGGTGGGTCTAAAGGTTGTAAGCAATAGCCCCTGACTATTAAAATCAAGAGGGGCAATATGGAGTGCTTTGCTTTGCAGGTAGTTAGGCGGGATTTCTGTAACCAAAGGTGTTGCGGGATGATGCTCGGTTCTAATTTTTTCTCTTTTTTCAGGTGGCTTATAGCCCAAAAGGGCTTTGGGAAACGCTAGGTTTCGTTCTGCAAAATGTTTAACTGGGTTTGAGCGAAAGAGTTCACGCTTTTCATTATAAGTACGAAAAGAACGCAAATCTAAAGAGCCGGGGATAATTTGAACGCCATCAGTGTCTATCCCCCTTTTCTTGAAGTCGCTTACCCATTGGCTTGGGTAATCTTCGCCAACTCGTGCTAAGAGCGCGTTTTTTTCCTCCCACAGAGTTGCCCCTCCTGCCGCATAAAGGGGGCTGCCCCCCGCGCGGTCAAGAATAGGAGCACCTTCAACGGGTAATATATACTCTCGATTAAGCCGACCTGCAAAAAGGAGCGTTGGAATCATATTTTCTAATCATTTTTTTCTTCCCCCAAGGGTGGGGGAAGGAACTGTGTTCCCCTCTACCGATTCTGGGAGAGGGTGGGGGAGAAATCGGGAATCATGTTTTGAGAATTTA
>CAZAWS010000051.1:0-5735 GCA_964488755.1 uncultured Anaerolineaceae bacterium
TCATAAAAAACTAAAAGCGTGTTTCCGTACTTTCGCTCATCAAATTTGATGAGATTTTTTAATTCCATTTCTTCGTGCCCCCAAAATTCTTTGGGGTGAATTTGCACGACCACCCAGCTTTCCTCGCTCAACCAACTTGGATTTTCATCTACCAATTTTATAGCGCGTAGCCACATTTCTTTATATTGGGGCGGGGCGATGTAGATATAATCAAAAGCGTAATCGGGGGGAGATTCTAGGAATGAAAAAGCGTCTCCGCGTTTGATTTGGGCTTGGTCGCCGTCAAATTTGCAGTGGACTAAATTTTCACGGATTACGTTAATCGCCTCACGTCCCATTTCGGTATAACGCACAAAAGTTGCGCCGCGGCTTAGTGCCTCGATGCCGACTGCCCCCGTCCCGCCGAAGAGATCCCACCAGGTTGAACCGATTACATCCCTGCCGATGATATTAAAGAGATTTTCTTTCACACGGTCGGTGATGGGGCGCGTTCCTTTTCCTGAAACAGTTTTCAGTTTATGCCCCTTTGCTTTGCCTGCAATAACGCGTAAGCTCATTCTTGTATCTCCTTGATAACACAAAAAGTTGCTCCATCTCGCTCGACACTAATAATGGCAGGGTCGTGGCGTTTGATGATATTAAGCGAATTTAAACGAGAATCGAGGAGCAAATAATCGCCTTTTTGAGGTGGGTTGTAGGCTGTATCTAGTATTTTTATATTTTCGGCGGCGTAATAGGCGGCTATTCTTGGCTCTCGGTGCACAATTAGCGTTGCCCCATTGGGCGCAAAATCGTTAAATTCTTCTACCGCTTCTTTATAGCAAGTGAGCCAGTATTCGGTTTCAAATTCTCCCTCTGCGCCGCTGGTGCCATCGACTATATGATTATAATAAGCATATTCGTAGGGGTGCAGTTTTCTGCCGCCATCAATGCCAAAAAAGACGATTGCCAAAAGCGCAGTTGCGTGTAGCCAGTATCTTTTTTCACCCAACCACTCGTAAATTTGTTCAAAGGCGAAGCCGGTGATAATAAAGACGGGGGGCAAAATAAAGAGAAAGTGGCGGTATCCATCGTACATAGGGGGGCGGAGGAGCAGCACATAGCTGATCATAAATCCAAAGAAGAGGAGCAGAATCCCAAGATCACTCCACGCGCGTTCCGTCTTCGTCCAGCGTAAAAATGCGACAATTAATCCCATCCCAAAAAGTATCCAAGTTGGCTCGGTTAATGTAATCCCAAGTAAAACGGGGAGGTAGCGCACGGGTAAATCGTAGGCGGGGTAGAGATTGCCGTAAAAAAGCACCTTTAGCTTGGTCGGGTTATTCGACATTAGCGTTAGCACTTCGATGAAGCGTGCGATTGGGGCATCCCAGAGATAGGGCCAAGTTAGGTAGGTGACGAGCATGGCGATTAGCGTGACGGGAACGAACCAAAGCAAGAGGCGTGGTTTGCGTTTGCTGAGGGTGTAGAGGAGCAGGATGACGCCAATTAGCGGGGCGATGATGCGCAGATTCGTGGCGATGCCCATGAGAATGCCGATGAGCAGGATTTGCCCCCATACTTCGGCTTGGCTCAGTATATGTTTCTTACTTGCTTGCCCTGTGGAGAGTTGGTCTATTGCCCGAAATCCATAGTAGAGGGTGGCGAGAAAGACAGTGACGAAGGGCGGGTCTTTGGGGTTGATGAAGCCATGCCCCCAGAGCAAAGGTTGCGATAGATAAAGTAGGGAGGCTGAGAATGCGCCTTTTGGCGTGAGCCAACGCAGAGATAGTTTATAGAGATAATAAACCCCAATTAAGAAGGTAATGAAGTTCATTAAGTGCCAAAGGGCAACTTTATCTATGCCTGTTAGGGCGTGAAGGGCGTTAACGGGAAGCCGCGCAATCAGTAAATACGCAGGACCTCGATTCTTATGATCGCCTACGCTGGGACCGTAGGCGTTGTTAATATCAAAATCTCCGCTCAGGTGTTCTGGAATGGAGTAGGCATATCCGATTGCTTCACCGTAGCCATAATAAAGGCTTTCATCCCAGGTCATACCGTAATCCTGGAAGGTGAAAATGCCAATAAAAAGACTGAGTGTGAGGAGAATGAGAAGAGGAAGATGTTTTATGTTTTTACGTTTCACGTTTCACGTTTTTGCGTTTGAATGGTTTTATTAATTCTGCCAGTTCTTCTTCTTCCCCTTCTTGTTTGGCAAAATATTCATTAATAAATTTGGATCGGCGCAGGCGTAGAGACATGGGGGCTACCGCGTGCAAATCGGTGAGTTTGACATTTTTGCGTCCGCTGGCGGCGGCGTAAGCACGGCTGGCTTCAAACCAAGTGATTTCGGCGCGTAAGGAATCTATGCCAAGTTCTTGGATGGTGGCAATGGCTTTCTTGGCAACGCGATTAGAAATTTTCACTTCTTTGAGACGTTCTTGTGTTTTTTCTAATTCCTCTCGAATAGCTGAGGTGCCATCGGCATATTTAGCAATTAATTGATGGGGCGCACTTAAATAACTTTGAACTTGTTTGTAGGCTTCAAGACGCTCTTTGGGGTCATCCAAACCGCGCACGATAACGCGTAGACCAAATCTATCCATAATTTGCGGGCGGAGATGACCTTCTTCGGGATTCATCGAGCCGACCAAGAGAAAGCGAGATTTATAAGTGGCAGAGGCGGCACCGCGCCGCAGGGTATACGAGCCTTGCGCGGCGGCATCGAGAATGGCATCAATGACTGCATTGTTGAGTAAATTTACCTCATCAAGGTAGAGCAGATTGCGATCCGCTTGAGCGAGAATGCCGCGCTTTAGAATCATTCGTTTGTGCATCGCGGCGCGTTCATCTATGCCGCCGACTACGTTCTCTAGTTTGGCATTGAGGGGCAATTCAATCAGACGAACGCGTGAAGTGCGAGTAAGCGATTCGCCTTCGCCGTATTTTTTCGCGCAATCGGGGCAAACGGCATCTATGCCGCCTTCTTCTATGTCAGAGGGGAGGCAACCATAATGACAAGTGCTGCGTTCAACCATTGGCAGTAAATCTATGAGGCTACGCACAGCCGTTGTTTTCGCGGTACCGCGTGGACCTACGAGCAGAATCCCGCCGATATTGGGGTTGACTAACCCTAGAATAAGGGCGAGTTTCATTTCTTTTTGTCCAATAATGGCTGAAAAAGGGAAAGGCAGAACCTCTGCTTTGCCACTGTCTCTAAATTTAACCGGAGGCAAATCTTTACCCGAAATATGGTCGAGCAATTCTTTTAACGAATGAAAAGGATGTGCCTGACGCTCTTTGGGTTGACTTTTAAGTTCTGGGGGAGGCGGGAGAGTTTCTTCGCTCATTTTTTCTTCTGTGCGAGTCGCCATTTTTGCCGCGCTTGCGCTTTTTTCATGCGCTCTTTTTCTTTGGGCGTTTCTGCGATTAGTGCGGGGACTTCGCTCGTTTTATTGTTTTCATTGAGAGTGACATAGACGAGATAGGCTGTATTGGTATGAACCTGTTCTCCTGTAAGCGGATTTTCTGCGACCACTTTTACCTCTGCTTCGAGGGAAGTCTTCCCAGTATAGGTGACTTCTGCGGTGAGGATAATTACATCGCCAATGTGGATGGGTTGCTGAAAGGTCATTTGGTCAATGGCAACTGTTACAACGCGATGTTGAGCGTGGCGCATACAAGCCAGCGCACCAGCTTCGTCTACGAGTTTCATAATCCAGCCACCATGAACATTGCCATGATGGTTGGCGTGTTCGGGTTGCATCAATTGGGAAATAGTGATGCGTGAGGCGCGCATTGTTTTTGGGGGTGGGGCACTCATTAATCTAAGTCCTCTCTAAATTCGCCGGAATCAGCGGTGTGCAATTTTTCAGGCAGGTCAAGAAGTACGTCTATCTGGCTGTGATTAAGTTCTGGCATCATCGGGGCGAGGGGGATGGTAGCAGGCGGGTTGATTTTCGGCGGTTTTTTAGGCGAGCGTTTGCGCGTAGTGGCAACTTCAATAGCTCGCTTACGCAAAATTCGCGGTCCCTTGGCGAGAAAACCGACATAAAAGCCAAGCACTGAGTAGATTTCTTTATCGGGCGTAATCCAGCCAACCCACTCGCCGATACGATTGTAGATATAAGGGTAAACGAGAAAGGCTTCTGCGTCACCTTTAGTGGTATAGATGGGAATTATTTTAGCCATAATTTAATTTGTTGGATGAAAGACTGCGGGACTCGCGTGACCTTATCTGGGGTGCGGATGGTAAACGTTTTCCGGGTATCAATGGCTTCGCGGCGTTTACTTTAGTAAAAAAGTTATTTCAGGGCAATCAAGTTCAAAACACGCGGGTTGCGGTTTTCTAAGCTGAAATTTCGTCAACATCATTATACGTCCAATATCGGTTAACAAAAAAGTTCCATAACATTACAATCCCAACCGCTAGAGCCAATGTAAAATTTTTAGCGAGAAATTCTTCGCTTAGAGGCGTGCTCAAATTCAAATTATTGAAAAAGTTGAGTATTGGCTCTTCGGTATATTTCAAAATGGGGATGCGGATAGCCATCCCCGCGATGTTGACGGCAAAAAACATGGCGAGTTGTCGCTCAATAGGGCGTGAGCGTGATTCTGGGTATGTCCAGTAGCGATTCCAGATAAAATTGGAGGTGATGGCAGAGAGAAAGGAAATTGTGCCCGCAACAACGAGGGACATGCCCGTTTTTTGAGAGAGCAAATTCATTATGCCAAAATCGACTACTGCGCCAATCATGCCGACTGCGGCAAATTTTAGAAAGCGGCTGCGCTCTTTTTTATCGGTGAGTGGATTCTTTGCCAATTTAAAGCCCTAATTTTCCTTTAAAATAGGGCATAGTTTTTTCTATGCCTTCTTTTAAATTAACTTTTGCTTCCCAGTCAAGAATACTTTTTGCGCGTGTTACATCGGGGCGGCGGCGTTGGGGGTCACGGGCAGAGCGACCAGCGGGAACATAAGTAACGCCGTTGGGATTTTCGGTGAGGGTGTTAATGGTTTCAGCAAACTCTAAAATTGTAATTTCATTGGGATTGCCGATATTAACGGGAAGATGCTCGTCTGAATAAAGAAGGCGAACGATGCCCTCGACCAAATCATCTACATAGCAGAAGGAGCGGGTTTGTTGACCATCGCCGAAGATAGTCAATTTTTCTTGCAGGAGAGCTTGTTTTAGAAAGTTGGGCAAGGCGCGCCCATCTTCGAGATCCATGCGGGGACCATAGGTATTGAAGATGCGGACGATGCGTGTATCTACGTTGTGGTAGCGGTGATATGCCATTGTAAGGGATTCGGCGAAGCGTTTCGCTTCATCGTAAACAGCGCGTTTACCAATGGGGTCTACGTTGCCTGCATAATCTTCGCTTTGGGGGTGAACGGTTGGATCACCGTAAATTTCACTGGTAGATGCGAGTAAAAATTTGGCATTATGCGCTTTCGCCACACCGAGCGAATTATGTGTTCCCAGCGCACCGGCTTTCATGGTTTGAATGGGGAGATTGAAATAGGCTCTCTCTGACGCAGGGTTTGGGCTGGCGGGTGAGGCAAAGTGCATGACTGCATCAATTTTATTGGGGGCAAAGATGTAATTTGAAACATCGTGTTTATAAAAGCTGAAATTTTCATTCCCCATAAGATGGGCGATATTGCCGGGGTTGCCGGTGATGAAATTATCCATGCCGACAACTTGATGACCGTCAGCGAGTAAATAATCGCAAAGGTGTGAGCCAAGAAATCC
>CAZAWS010000051.1:5835-8843 GCA_964488755.1 uncultured Anaerolineaceae bacterium
TGCTCAAGGCTTTTCCAATCAATTCTGCTAATCAGCCCATCGCCAGTGATTTGATGTGTTTCGGCAGAGGCGGAGTCGATGAGCCATAAATTACCCTGATAAATCACGGCTAAAAAGTCGCCTTCTTGTCCGGGAATGGGTTCGGGTGCCCAGACAGGGATTTGTGGTTCAATGCCGCGTGTGTCTTTGGGTGGAAATACCTCGTGTCGATTTGAGCCATCTCTGTCCATCACAACAACGCGGTAGCGACTACTTTCGCTTTGAGAAGGGAAGATGGCTTGCAAATACGCAATTTGGTAAACACTCTCTTGCCCACTGGGACGAAGCATAGAAGTAGCGGGGTAAGCAAACATGCCCGTTTGCGGCGATAATTTGATTTCTTCAGGGTTAGAGAGTGCTACTGCGCTGAGGTCAAAATAAGGCGATTCTTCGGTGCCAACCAAGTTTTGAGAAGGCGCATGAGTAACTGTATAAAGCATTTTGTTATCTGCGCCCCAAGCCAAGCCGGGAATCCATGCCCAATCGCTGTGGGTGCTTAGGGCGGTGATATCGAGCAGTGGATTATATTCGCCATTGGTGCGGTCTACGATGCCAATTCCATCTGGACGGGTGTAAGCGAGGGTTCTTCCATCGGGCGACCACATAAAATCCATGCCCCACCAGCCGTAAATGCCACCTGAACTAGGTTCAATAATCTCTTTGGTTTGTGGCGAAAAACTGGCACTAAAGCTAACGCTATATAAATCGTTATTGGCTTGCCAGCCCGGGGCGGCATTGCGTGGCTCTACCGTAGAATAATAAACGCGCGCGCCATGATTAGGACGCCAGCCTGCGAAGTGTACCACGTTGGCGGCATTGAGATTAAGGGGTTCTTTGGGCTTGCCTTGTGTGCTAACTGCCCAAAGGGTATTAATTTCTTCGGCGGGGTCTTTGTCTGATTTTCGAGTGAAGAGAAGCCAGCCGGCATTAGGCGATAGCGTAAAAATTCGCCCATCTAAATCACCCGTAGTAATCAGGGGACGGCGATTGGCGGTAGAATCTTCCATAATCCATGCGTTGCCGCCAGAGAGATAGGCAATTACACCGGGAATGGGAATAGGCGCAAAAACGGTTTGTGCGCCAACCATAATGATTTGTGGCACCGCCTCGCGGAGAGTAACTTTTTTAACCAATCTGTTGCTCACTTCAACACCGTCTTCGTAAATACTGCGGTAAACGATTTCTTCAAGTCCGTTTTCCCCTAGTTGAATTAGTCGCTTTTCTCCTTCGGGGAGGGATTCGTTGCGTACGATTTGTTTTTCGTAGGGAATTGTTTTTTCTTCACGCTCAAATTCTTCATGCACCTGAACGATGAAAATCTCATCGCCATCAACTAAAAGGGTGTAAGGCGGAGGGTCTATTTGGTCAGATTCGGTATAGGTTATTTCGGCTTCCGTGAGGGCATCGTCAACCGTGCTCCCTGCGGGAAGCTGGATTTGAACGCGCTCTTCGTTTATGTTTACGCTCACCTGTATTTCTTCACGCGAAAGCTGGGGAGAAAGGCATCCAGTTGAAAGGAGAGTGAATCCGAAAATGATCAAGAGCAGGGAAACGCGCCAGCCTAGGCGGGTCCCTTTGATGTCAAAATGCTTAGGGAATCCATTCCTAAAAGAGGTATAACCGTCTGCTAAATAGTTCTTCATGCTGGTATAATCCACTCGTTATTTTACCTTCCCTAAGATGGTGAGATACCCATCACCGATGACGATTTTCTCAATCCGAAAACCAGTTGCCACAGGTCCTACTGCGCCCGTATAGGCTTCTTTTAAGGTTGCAGTGAGACTGTTAGATAGTGTTTCAGGTACTGGCAAAGGTCCAAAATCTGCCGATTCAATGTGCATATCGGGTTGACCGTATTCATCAACCAAAACTAGAATGACGACTTTGATCGTGGCAGTGAGGTACCCTTGTGCGGCTTTGCCATAGACTGTCATTTTTCCGTCACGGAGAAGAACTTGAGGGTCGGTAAAGAAAGGGTCTTCTTCGTTTTCAAACTTTTGGCTAAGCAAAGAGGAAAGTTGCGATTCGGTAAAGGTGATAATGATAGGACCGCCCTCTGCGCCCGCCTCAAATGCGGCTTTGATTTGCGTCTCCATATCTTCAACAATGGCAGGTGAGACAGGGATATTCGTTTCGGGATATTCAGGTCCGCCAGTGCTCATTGTGCAGGCTAAGGCTGTTAGCAATAGAAATAGAAGTGTAAAAATCTTTTTATTTAGCATATTTTTCACATTTAGATAATTGAATGAACGGAGCAATTATAGCATGAGCGACTCTAAAAAACTTACAGAATTTTCCCCATCAGCCAAATTAGAAGCATTGCTTTTTGTGGCATCTGAACCTGTGCCGCAGACGCAATTAGGCACTGCGCTAGGCATAACACCTGCAAAATTACGGGATATTTTGGATGAGTTGGACGCGACCCTCGCGACCCGCGGCTTGCGGATTCAGACCCAGCGTGGACGCGTGCAGTTGACAACCGCGCCCGAACTTGCTGAACTGATACAGGATTTCCTAAACCTAGATGTGACAACTCGCCTCAGCCCCGCCGCGTTGGAAGCTCTTTCTATTATCGCCTATCAGCAACCGGTAACGCGCCCTCAAGTAGATGCGATCCGCGGCGTGAACAGCGATGGGGTGATGCGCTCCCTTTTGAGTAAAGGGTTGATTGAAGAAGGCGGTCGTGCCGAAGGACCCGGCCGCCCGATTTTATATAGCACTACTCCAGAGTTCTTGCAACATTTTGGGCTAGACTCTCTCTCGGCATTGCCAGATTTAGATATCTCGGAGAATGTAGAGAAGAAAGAAGAACAAGATATTTTGAAGTCTTAATCTTGGTGTTTTCTTTGCAAAAAATACCAGAAAACCCCTTGTAGTAACGACTTTAGTCGTTATTCTTTGGGCAAGAGCGATTAAAGTCGCTACTACGAGCAATACCTTCGCCGTTTTTGGGCAACTTTTTGCAGGGC
>CAZAWS010000052.1:0-4814 GCA_964488755.1 uncultured Anaerolineaceae bacterium
CCAACAACTCTTTAGTGCTCCCTAAGTCTGAGGTCTTATGTCTGAACGCTTACCTTCATAGTACAATGAATTATGGCAAAATTAAAATTAGATCTTCACGATATTTATAATAAAGGCGACAAAATTGATGCTGAACTCAATCGCATTATTCAAGAAGCGATTGATAAGAAAATCACGCTTGTAGAAATTATCCCTGGCAAGGGAAGCGGGCAACTTAAGAAAAAAGTATTACGCTTTCTCAATCAAAAGCATATTCGCCCTCTATATCACCGCATAGACAAAGACAGCAAGAATTTTGGGCGGATTTTTGTGCGTTTCAAGCACAAATAAATGACACTCGTCCTCGTGACATAACTGTTCTCAAGCGAGTATAATATCCGCTATGAGCATTTATATCGCCGTAGATTTGGGCGGAACGCACATGCGTGCCGCATCATTTCGACCTAATGAAATAACACCCCTTAAGCATCAGAAAATTAAGACCCGCTCAGAAGATGAAGCTATCTTTGGGCGGCTTCTTGGTTTAATTGAAAGTGTCATCCCCGCAAATGAGACTCTGGATGCGATCGGCATCGCCGCGCCAGGACCCTTAAATCCGCGCACAGGCGTTATCTTAGACACACCCAATATAGATGAATGGGATAATTTCCCCATTGTAGAGAAACTTAAGGCTCATTTTAGCGTTCCTGTTTATTTGGGCAACGATGCCAATCTCGCCGCGCTGGGAGAATGGAGATTCGGCGCGGGGCGCGGACACGAACATCTGCTTTACCTAACGATTAGCACTGGTGTTGGGGGCGGGGTCATCTCTGGTGGACACTTGCTGGAGGGCGTGGACGGTTTGGGCGCGGAGTTGGGGCATGTGACTGTGCTGGCAGATGGTCCCTTATGCGGATGTGGACATCGGGGGCATTTAGAAGCTCTCTCTTCTGGAACGGCAATTGCAAAATATGTTGACGACCAACTAAAAGATGAATCAACGGTGTCAAGCCTCAGGTCAAGTTCGACCCGAACGGCTAAAACGATAGCCGCAGCCGCCCAAAGCGGCGATGAGTTGGCAATATCTGCTTTTAATCGAGCAGGAAGATATCTAGGAATCGGTGTTGCGAGTTTTCTCCACATATTCAACCCCTCTGTCTTAATTTTTGGCGGCGGGGTTTCAATGAGCGGCGATTTGCTTTTTAAGCCTTTTCGCGCTTCCCTAAAGGAGCATATTTTTGGTCATACTTATTTAGACAATCTTAAAATCACCACTGCCGAGTTAGGGGATGACGCAGGTTTGCTAGGCGCGTTGGCACTCGTGGAAATGAAAGCATAAAAAATTTATTTTCAAGGAGTCTCTATAATGAAAAACTACCCAGGCAAAAAAGCCAATGCGCTCATTGAGCGCGATTTATCTGTTGTTTCACCTTCTTACCCCCGCGCCTTTCCCTTTGTAATGGATCACGGCAAAGGGAGCGAAGTTTGGGATGTAGACGGCAACCGTTTTCTCGATTTTGCAGCAGGAATTGCTGTAGCATCTACGGGACACAGCCATCCCAAAGTTGTTAAAGCCATTCAAGAGCAGGCTGAGAAATTCTTACATATTTCTTCGGATTTTTATCACGAAAAGTGGATTGAGTTGAGCGAAAAACTAGTCGCGATTGCACCTTTTGAAGAAGATGCGCGCGTGTTTTTGACCAACTCCGGGACCGAAGCAGTGGAAGCGGCAATCAAACTTGCTCGCTACCACACTGGACGCTCAGGATTCATCGGATTCTTGGGTGGCTTCCACGGGCGCACGATGGGAGCATTGGCTTTTACTGCCAGCAAAGCAAAATATAAACGTGGCTTTGGTCCTGTAATGGATGGCGTAGTACACGTTCCATACCCTAATACTTATAGACCACTTTTGGCAAGCCGTAAGGGCGAAGGTTACGGTGAAACCGTTGTGCGCTATATAGAAGAAGAAATTATGGGGCGCATTATGCCCGCTGATGAAGTGGCGGGTATTATTATTGAACCCATTCAAGGTGAGGGCGGATATGTTATCCCGCCGCCTGAATTTTTCCCCGCTTTGCGTGAGCTTTGTGACAAACACGGCATCTTATTGATTGCGGACGAAGTGCAGGCTGGAATGGGGCGCACGGGAAAATGGTGGTCTATAGAGCATTTTGGTGTAGAGCCAGATATTATCACCTCCGCGAAGGGAATTGCCTCTGGTGTTCCACTTGGTGCGATGATTGCGCGTAAATCTATTATGACGTGGGAAGCAGGCGCACATGGCAATACTTACGGTGGCAACCCCCTTGCTTGTGCGGCAGGTAGTGCAACTATTGACCTAATCGGTGAATCTTTCATGCAAAATGCGGCAGAAGTTGGTGCGTATGCACTAGATGCACTCAAAGAAATTGCGGCACACCATCCCAGCATTGGCGATGTGCGTGGCAAGGGTTTGATGATTGGCGTTGAGTTCGTCAAAGATCAAGAAACTCGCGAACCCGCTGGTGCATTCCGTAACCGTGTCTCTGACCTTGCCTTTGAGCGTGGCGTTATTACGCTTGGCTGTGGCGAAAGCACTATTCGCGTTTCTCCACCTTTGAATATCAGCAAAGCCGAAATTGACGAGGGCTTAAGAGCCTTTGATGAAGCTGTTGGTATCGCGGAGAAAGAAAAATAGAATACCAATGGTACTGATGCCACTACGTTAAATAATTGGTAGTGGATGATGTTTACCAATCCCCCCTCTGCCCAAAAGGCAGAGGGGGAATAAAGCTGGCATAGCTGTTAAAATACAATCACACTCTTCGCCTGAAAAGCAAAGCGAAAAAGACCTCACCAAACCTTATCTTAGCTTTCCGCAACAGCTTTAAAAAATATTTTCAAGTTTTCTTTGCGTTCTGTGCTTCTTCGCAGTTAAGTTAGAACGTCTGGTCAAAGCTTTACTGAGCTTTCGCTAAATACTCAAATCTAAACCCCTCAAATAGGAGGCAATATGCGTAAAAAAGCAACTCTCATTACTGGTGCAGCAGGAGAAGTTGGGCAAGCCTTAGTTGCAAAACTTGCCGAAAATAGTGACACCCATATTATTAGTATGGATATCAAGCCCCTTCCGCCTGAACTAGCAATGAAAGTGCATCATATCGTAGGCGATATCCTAGATCAATCCCTTTTCGAGCGTATTATTAGTGAGTTTGATATTACGCATATCTATCACCTCGCCGCGCTACTCTCTACAAGAGCAGAATATAGCCCCATGTTGGCACACGGTGTAAACGTAGGCGGCACAATGAAGTTGCTCCAACTCGCTGCCGAACAATCAGAGTGGAATCGAAAACCGGTCAAATTCATCTTCCCCAGTTCTGTTGCCGCATTTGGGATGGGGTCGCTAGAAAATAAAATCTCCAATCCCCGCCCACAAGAGTGGGAGTGGAATAACCCCATCACCATGTACGGCTGTAATAAACTCTACGGCGAAACTCTTGGCATTTACTACAGCAATCATTACCAACAACTCGCCGAAAACGAACCCACCATGCTAGACTATCGCTGTGTCCGTTTTCCGGGACTAATCTCTGCGTTCACCGTTCCGAGTGGTGGCACCAGCGATTACGGTCCAGAGATGCTCCATGCCGCCGCGCAAGACAAACCCTACGCGTGTTTCGTCCGCGAATCATCTGCTATTTCGTTTATGGCAATGCCCGATGCAGTCACTTCCCTTGTCCAAATCGCATCCGCCCCGCGTGAAAATCTCAAACGTCAAATTTATAATATCACTGCCTTTAGCCTCAGTGCAGAAGAATTTGCTGGATACGTCAAAAAATACTTCCCCGATGCCGAAATCACCTATGAACCCGATGTGAATCGTCAGCGCATTATTGATTCGTGGCCCATCGATATGAACGACGACGCCGCCCGCCGAGATTGGGGCTGGAATCCCGTTTATGATGCCGAGCGTGCTTTCAGCGAATATCTTGTGCCCAATATCCGCAAGCGGTATGAGTAAAAAATCGGGAACCCCTTCCCTCTAAGGGAAGGGGTTCCTAATTTTTCTTTTTTATGGGATTCAAACATCTGCGCGCCTTCGGCTTCGTGCTTTTCACCATCATTTTCTTATCATTATCCGCGTGCGCTCCGACACAAACGCGCCCCGAACTTGCTCTCCCTGTGGACGCATCTCCTGCGACCCCAACTGCAACCATTCAGTGGTTCCCCTCTACAGCAACAGCGACCTCACAAATCATTCAACATGCCACATTTACTCCCGCCCCTCTTCCTGGCGTTGGCGAAATTATCGTCACAGACGATTTTAGCTCCGATAGCGCATGGAATACTGTAGAATCAGAAGAGGGCAGTATTATCATCAACCGCGATAGAATCACAATTGCTGTCAAAAAACCAGAAACTCATTTCTTTAGCTTACGAAACGAACCTTTGCTCGGAGATTTTTATGCAGAAATAGACGCACACCCTGCCCGTTGCATAGGTGGGGATTCTTATGGTTTCCTTTTTCGTGCCAATGACAACGCCATGTATCGATATGCCCTTGCCTGCGAAGGGACAGTTCGCTTAGAATTCAAAAAAATCTATAATCGCCCCCGTATCTTAGTGGAGCCTATGGGTAGTGCAGATGTCCCCCTTGGCTCCCCTGGTGATGTTCGGCTTGGCGTATGGGTAGCCGGCACGGAAATGCGATTTTATCTTAATGATCATTATCAATTTAGTGTTATCGATGCACAATTGCGCGAGGCTGGCACTATTGGCGTTTTTGCAGAAACCGCACCAGAAAATGGGGCAATGACTGTTACTTTTTCTAATTTAGTTTTACAATCAGT
>CAZAWS010000052.1:4914-8678 GCA_964488755.1 uncultured Anaerolineaceae bacterium
TAAAACGTATTGTGTATTGTGTTAAAAAATAAAATTTTAAAATCTACTCATCAGTCAGAATCATTACGAAATACGTTTTACGCAATACAAAACCAATTCGCAAAATCTACAGAGACCTAAAAACATGGCATATAAAAACCGACTAAACGATCTCGATAATAAAACTTGGCTTAAATTTCAAAAATCTTGGTTTATTCATAACCCACCCCGCCGAAAAAAGGATGTTTTGCGTCATCCCGCGAAATATCCCGAAACTTTGGTGCAAGAATTTATCGAATTTTTTACCAAAGAAGGCGCAACAGTTCTTGATCCTATGGCTGGAACGGGGTCTACCCTAGTCGCCGCGTTGCGTAGTGGACGACATTCTTATGGCATCGAACTTAACCCAAAATACGCGAAGATTGCAAAAGAAGTTCTCGCCGAAGAAAAAGCTGATTTAACGAAAGCAAGCCCAGAGCCAGCACTGAACCGTGTCGAAGTGACCGCGAAAATAATCAACGGGGATGCCGCGAACGCGCTTAGTTTTGACATCCCAGAAATTGACTATCTCATTACATCCCCGCCTTATTGGGATATGCTTCATGCAAAGGGCGCAAAAACGCAAAAAGTGCGACGGGAGGAAGAAGAGTTGGACGTGGTTTATTCGGATAACCCAGATGATGTGGGGAATATCCACGATTATGAAGTTTTCCTTGAGAAGTTAGTAGGGATTTACGCAGGCTTGGATTCTCTCTTGAAAAATAAAGCCTACTTAACGATTATTGTGAAAAATGTGAAGAAAAAAGGCAAAATTTATCCGTTGGCATGGGATATTGCGAGGGAATTGGGCAAAATATATACGCTCAAAGATGAGCGTATTTGGATGCAAGATAATCAGCGTTTGTTCCCCTTTGGGATGGGCAACGCGTGGGTGAGCAATACTTTTCATCATTATTGCTTGCAGTTTCGGAAGGAGTAAAAAAAGAAGATGACAATAAAAAACTTTGCAGCAATTGGCGTTGGAGGCTATATAGCCCCACGCCATTTACAAGCTATCCAAGACACGGGTAATCGTTTGATTGCCGCCGCCGATATTGCCGATTCTGTCGGTATTTTAGATCGTTATACTCAAGATGTGCGTTTCTTTACTGAGATTGAGCGTTTTGACCGCCATCTTGAAAAATTGCGCCATCTTGATGAAGATAAACGGGTACATTATGTGAGCATAATGACTCCAAATTATCTACACGATGCACATTGCAGGCTGGCTTTGCGGATAGGGGCAACTGCGATTTGCGAGAAACCACTGGTGATTAATCCGTGGAATATCGACCAATTGGCGCATGTTGAAGAAGAGTATCAGGGCAAAATCAGGACTATTTTGCAGTTGCGCGTGCATCCTGCGCTGATGGCGTTGAAAGAAAAACTAGACGCAGATAAATCAGGAAAACAACATGAAGTTTTGCTCTCTTATGTGACTTCAAGAGGTCCTTGGTATCATACTTCGTGGAAAGGCAATCATGCTAAATCGGGTGGCGTGGCGACTAATATCGGCATTCACTTTTTTGATATGTTGCAATGGCTCTTTGGAAAGCCGGGAGTGATTAGAGTGCATCGAGATGAAGAAAAGAGCATGTCTGGTTTTGTGGAATTTGAACGTGCGCAAGTGAAATGGTTTTTATCTGTAGATGAGCGTGATTTGCCTGTGAAAATCGAGCCGGGACAGCCCAAAACTTATCGGTCTATTACTGTAGATGGCGATGAGATTGAGTTTTCGGGTGGATTTACCGATTTGCATACGCGCGTTTATGAACGTACCTTAGCTGGAAATGGCTTTGGTTTAGATGATGCCCGCCCCTCAATTGAGTTGGCTTATAATATCCGCAACACGAAAGTTTCTCGGATTGACGCTTTGGCGCATCCTTTTTTGAAGAAGTAGAAACGTGATTCTTGGGAAGTGTCAAGTCCTTAACTTCACGTTTTACGTTTCACGAAGAAAACTATGACAGAATTTTATGTACACCCCTCCAGTTTTGTAGATGAAGGCTCTGCCGTTGGCGAAGGGACGAATATCTGGCATTTTTGCCACGTTATGCCCAAAGTCAAAATTGGCGCAAATTGCAATATCGGGCAGAATGTTTTTGTTGCCAACGATGTTGAGATTGGCAATAATGTCAAAATTCAAAATAATGTTTCGGTCTATACGGGCGTGATTTTGGAAGATGATGTTTTTCTAGGTCCTTCAATGGTCTTTACGAATGTGATTAATCCCCGTAGCCATGTCAATAGACGTGGCGAGTATATGATTACGCGCGTCAAACGTGGCGTGACCATAGGCGCAAATGCGACTGTCGTTTGCGGCACCACGCTCGGAGAATACGCCTTTGTTGGAGCGGGGGCGGTGGTGACGAAGGATGTCCCCGCGTATGCGCTCGTTTATGGCAACCCAGCCAAAATCCACGCGTGGATGTGCCAATGCGGCATCAAACTTCCCGCAGAAAAAAGTTCGGGGGCGGTTATCCAATGCGATGAGTGTGAATCCAAATATCAGAAAAAAGATGGGATAATTCAGCGTGTAAAATAGACCTGACAGGTTTTAAAAACCTGTCAGGTCTCCTTCTAGAAGGAGATGAAAAAATGAAAGTCCCCCTATTAGATTTAGTATCACAATACGCAGCAATTAAGCCTGAAATGGACGCAGCAATTCAGCGTGTTTTAGATTCCGGTTACTTCATTTTGGGCCCCGAAGTTAAGGCGATTGAAGAAGAAGTTGCTGATTATTTAGGCGTAGCGCATGGGATTGGCGTAGCATCGGGAACGGACGCGCTTATTATTGCCTTGCGTGCCCTCGAAATTGGTGAAGGCGATGAAGTGATTTTGCCCGCCTATACCTTTTTTGCCACCATTGGCGCAGTTTTGCACGTTGGTGCGACTCCCGTTTTGGTAGACGTGGATGCAAAAGATTATTGCATTGATATAGCCCAAACTCGCGCAAAAGTGACCGACAAAACAAAGGCGATTATCCCTGTGCATCTCTACGGTCAATCTGCCGATATGGACGCTCTTGCAGAGATCGCAGATGAACATAATTTGAGCATTATCGAAGATAACGCGCAGGCTTTTGGCGCAAAATATAAGGGGCGCAAAACAGGTGGCATTGGCGATATTGGTTGTCTCAGCTTTTTCCCCAGCAAAAATTTAGGCGGCTATGGAGATGGCGGAATGGTCGTGACGGATAATGCTGAATTAGCTGAAAAAATCACCATGTTACGCGCCCACGGTTGGAAGAAAAAATATTTCCCCGAAGTGTTGGGCTATAACAGTCGTTTAGATGCCATTCAGGCGGCGGTTTTGCGTGTTAAATTACCGCATTTAGATAAATGGAATGAAGGTCGCCGAAAAGTGGCACATATTTATAGTGACGCTCTGGCTGGCGTAGAAAATATCCAAACGCCTTATGAAGCACCAAACCGTACGCATGTTTATCATCTTTATATTTTGCAAGTCCCAAATCGGGATGAGTTGCAAGCAAAGCTCAAAGAAGCCGAGATTGGTACAAGCGTTTACTACCCGCAACCTTTACATTTATCAGAACCCGCAAAAGAATTGGGGTATAAAGAAGGCGACTTTCCTATAGCCGAGAGAGCGAGCGCAGAGACCCTCGCCATTCCCGTTTATCCCGAAATGAGTGATGAACAAATTGCTTATGTGATTGAAATTGTGAAAGGATAGAACTTTTAGGACACGGAGAACACAGATTGCACGGAGCGTGCTCTTTTTGTTTT
>CAZAWS010000053.1:0-8622 GCA_964488755.1 uncultured Anaerolineaceae bacterium
CTTCTTGGTCTCCAGATGGAGAATGGATTGCCTTTGAGTCATCTTCTGGCGATCCAGATGAAGAAGGGACAAATTTGTGGAAAATAAAAATTAACGAGTAAAATTCATGCAGTATCATAGATGCCTGAAAACTCTGTAAAAGTCTTGAAATGTGAGAATACCCTGCTTTCACAGCGAAGCCACGAAGAACGCGAATACTACAAAGTCCCATTCTTGCCTTTAAAATAATTTTTTAATATTTTTAAGTTTTTCTTTGCGCTCTTCGCTTCTTTGCGGTAAAGAATAAACAAAGTTTTACTGAGTTTTCAGTAGGCACGCACAAAAGTCCACGTCAAGCAAATGCCGTTAAGCGGCAAGCAAGCCAAAAACATGTACGCTAAGCCTGTCGAAGTACGCGCAAATCGGTACTTCATCCTATAAAATCTTAGACCTGACAGGTTTCAAAAACCTGTCAGGTCTCGCCAAATCAAAAAGGAAAAAATTATGTCTTATGATCCAATCCAATTTGCAAAAAAATATCAACTTGCCCTCGAAACGGCTCGGCAGGATTTCCCAAAACAAGGCACTTGTGGTCTTGAGGTGGAATTATTCCTTTTAGATTCTGATTTGCGCCCGTTGCTCACGGTGGGGTCGGGACCGAGCAAGCAATCTTTTGTAGATTATTTGCGCGAGAATAACATCCCCGAAAGCGTGCGTTGGCAGACCGATTTGGAAGCCTTTCAGTGGATGGTGGAGTGGGGCACGAACCCCTATTATTCGGCGCGCGGTGCAATTTATGAAGGACGGATTTTGCAGGGTGTGATTTTGAACGCTTTGCACAGCGCGGGGCAAACTTATGAAGAAAAGCTCCATCTTTGGCATGGAAATTTGCCTTATGCGACCACTGTGGATTACGATTCTATCCCCGGCGGGTGGGATTTGACAAAGCGGCGTTATATTGAAAAATGCGTAGATATGTACGGCGATACGCTCTCGACCGCGGGAAATCATACCAATATCTCTTTGCCTGAGCCACTGTTGATGTGGGATTTCATGCACCTGCCTGATTCTGAGCGTGCAGGGCTTTTGCTCGATAATTATAAAAATGACGTTTATATCACCGCTACGCGTATTTTGCGGGCTTTTGCGCCCCTTTTTGTGGCAACTTCTGCCGCATCTCCTTTCAAAGCGGGCGTTCGTGATGGAAAGGCGGTTGTTTTGATGTCGGCGCATAATTCTCTTCGTAGCCAAACTTTTCCGAAGCCTGCAAATATAGATATTCCTGATATTTATCGCTCGCATCAGGATTATATTCAGGCTTCCTATGATCTGGTGCGGCGTGGCGTGCGTTTCGGGAATAATAACTGGATTCCCGTACGCGCCCGTTCACTTGAAGAGCGCGTGGAGAGTTTGGTTGAAGTAACCACCGAAGAATTGGAAAGTTTATATTCACAGGGACTTTACGCCGCAGGTGAAGCACAGCCCCTCGATGACATGGCTCGACAAATTGAGATTCAAAATATGCTCGCCCGCGTGGATTTGCCCATGACGCGTGTCGAAATTCGGACAGATGACGGCGGGAACCCCCTTGACCTTGAACTTGCGAATATGACCCTGAAGAATCTCCTGACAATGCGCATCTACGCGGACCCCGAATTCGCACGAGCCTTCCGTTATGACCGAGAAGATATCCACATTGCGCGCCAAAACGAGAGAATCGCCGCTCAAGATGGCTTAGAAGCCGAGATTTCAAATCCATTTACCGGCAAACCCGTCCAAATGCGCGACTTTTTGCGCTGGACACTCGCAGAAATTCGCCCCTTAGCCGAAGCACTCGGTGAATGGGAAGATTTGCATCCCCTTGTAGAAATGGTCGCGGGCGCGCCCAATACCGCACAACGCCTGAGAGAACAGGTTCAAGCCAAAATCGGGGATGCAGAAATAATCCCGCCCGATATCTTCAAAGAAGTCGTTTCTGGCTTCGAGAAAATGATTGCCGAAGAAATTGAAGTCATCGCTTCTGGGATTGCGCTCTGGGAAGAAGATAGCGAAACCCTGGGCGATGTCCTCTACAAACTCCGTAGTCATACCCACAAAGATCGGCAGGCACCAATCCGTTTTAACCCACAACAGGAAAATCTCGTGAATATAGAATATCCCGACAAAACCAGCGAAATCGTTGATTTATCCAGCCGATTAATGCGAATCCCCTCGGTTACAGCCTGTCCAGATGAACGCCTCGATGAAGTACATCGCGCGGGCGTTTTCATCTACGATTATCTCCAAAGTCACGGCTTAAATGTACGCTTTTTCGACCAAGAGAAATACCCTTCTATGCTCGTCACATTCCCCGACCAAGAAGAAGCCCCCGTTATGCTCAGCGGTCATTTTGATGTCGTTGAGCCAGCCGATGAAAGTCAATTCAAGCCAAAAGTCGAAGGGGATTACATCTGGGGGCGCGGTGCGGGCGATATGAAAACTGTAGTTGCAACTTATATGGTTTGGATGAAAGATACCCTCAAAAAAGGTGCGCCCTATCCACCTATCAGCTTAATGCTTATTGGCAACGAAGAAAACGGAGAAGGCGAAAAAATGGGCACGCCCCATATTCTCAATCTGCTTAAAGAAGAATCTGGTTACGAACCTGAAATATTCATTGCCGGAGAGCGCACAGAAACAACGGGCGAAGCCCTTTACGGAGAAATTTGTACCGAAAACCGTGGCGCAATGCGTTTCGATATTGTCGCCAGAGGGCAAAAAGGTCATTCTGGCGTAGCAGGCGCACACGCCGATCTTTCAGCGCAACTTATTTTTGCTCGCAACAAAATTCAGGAACTTGCTGAGCAGTATTTCACCCTCAGTAGCCCCGATGGCTGGCAGTCACAGGTTCGCTTTCCCTTCATCCAAGTCGGCACACCCGATGTCTACAATATCACCGCCGATTATGGGATTTTGGGCATCGAAATTCGCAGCATTCCTCAAGATAATTTGGATGGATTAATCAGCGAAGCACGCGCCTACTGTGAAGAAATGGGATTAGAAATTCGCATCGGTGCGATGGAAGGCGGGATAGCCTGTGACCCTGACAACCCATCTCTAAAAGAACTCATAGCGGCTGTTGAACAAGTCTCCGGCAAAAGCGCACGCATCGGACGCAAACTCCCCGGCACCTCGGCACGTTTCGCCCCCAATGGTCAAGGCGTAGTCTGGGGTCAAAGCGGCATTGGTCCACATTCAGACGAAGAGCGGCATTATATCCCCAGCATTTTGCCTTATTATGAGATGTTGAATGTCTTTGGAGAATTACTTGGCAAACTAAAAAAATGACATCCCGCCTTAACCAACTCACCAAAGAACTCAAATCTTCTTTAGATGCCCAAGTTTTGCTCGCCCACATTACAAAAAAAACAAAAGCATGGCTTTTGGCACACCCAGAACTGGAACTCACAGATACTGAAGAAAAAAAGCTAGAGAACGCTCTCGCAAAGCTCAAAAATAATATCCCCCTGCCCTACGTTATCGGTCACTGGGAATTTTTCGGACTGGAATTCCATATCTCAAACGCGGTGCTAATTCCCCGTCCCGAAACCGAAGAGTTAGTTGAGCGCGCACTAGATTGGCTACGCGCAAACAAGGCTCGCCGCGTCTTAGACGTAGGTACAGGCTCAGGCTGTATTCCCATTTCCCTAGCAAGGAACGCGCGTGACCTAAACGTGGTTGGCGTTGATATATCATCTTCTGCCCTCAACATCGCCCGCCAAAATGCGCAAAGGCACAAAGTAGAAATCACCTTCATCCAAAGCAACCTGTTTTCCAACCTTAAACCCCGTTGCCCTGAGCCTGTCGAAGGGTTCAAACCTTTTGACCTAATAACCGCCAACTTACCCTATATCCCCACCGCTACCTTGGAAACCCTCGATATCTACACTCGCGAACCCACCCTCGCCCTAGACGGTGGCGTGGATGGGCTAGATTTGATTCGCCGATTGCTCAAAGATGCACCGCGCCACCTGTCCCCCAAAGGCGCAATTATGCTAGAGATTGATTCTTCACATGGGCAAGACGCGTTGGCATTGGCGAATGAGTTTTTCCCAGAAGCCAAAAATGATTTAATGCAAGACCTGTCGGGAAGAGATAGGTTTATTATTATTCAGACCTGACAGGTTTTAAGGACCTGTCAGGTCTCATACGAGACAATGCAAACAAAAATAATCCCCACATCATCACCAGACGCGCTCCCCACCGCACTAAAACTTCTCCGTGCCGGAGAATTGGTTGCTTTTCCTACCGACACCGTTTATGGCATTGGGACACTCGCCTTCAACGCAAATGGTGCGGTAAAAATTTATGCGGCAAAAGAACGCTCGCCTGATAAAGCACTTCCTATCTTATTGGCTGATGACAAAGATTTTGAAAAAGTTGCCATAAATATCCCCGAAATAGCCGTCAAATTGGCAAAAGCTTTTCTGCCCGGGGCATTAACGCTTATTTTGCCTAAACATCCCGATATCCCTGAGGCAGTATCTTCTTTAGACACAGTTGGCGTTCGCATTCCCGACCATGATTTCACAAGAGCCTTATTACGCGCCGCGGGACCTATGGCGGTCACATCTGCAAATATCTCTGGAGGAAATAGCCCCATTAGCGCAAAAGAAGTTTACGCGCAACTGAATGGCAGATTGCCACTGATTTTAGATGGCGGCATTTCTGCGGGCGGAATTCCATCTTCGGTGGTGGATTGCACGGGAGAAAGTATAAGAATTTTGCGTGAGGGGGCTATAAAGAAAAACGATATTAGCAAAATTTTCTAATGCGACATAAATGTCACGGTACGGTTGGGGCAAACCCCAAGTTGACGCCAAAGAGTAAGTTTTTTGCGGGCAAGCAAGCCTAAGTTCACGTGCGAGGCGGGAGTTTACCATCCCCAAATATCAAGTTAATCGCAGAATCCCGTTTTTTAGAAGATTCTGATAATCATATCTATTCAATAAAAAAGGAGTTAGAAAATGTCTGATTTATATATTATGAATCCTTCAACAATTGTCATGTATAGCACAACTTGGTGCGGTGATTGTAAACGGGCTAAGAAGTTTTTCAAGAAAATGGGCGTCGATTATCTTGATATAGATGTTGACAAGGATGAACAGGGACGCGATTTTGTGATGGAGGTAAATAAGGGGGCGCGGGTTGTGCCTACGATTATTTTCCCCGATGGGGCGGTATTGGTAGAGCCGTCTACAAAAGAATTACGCACGAAGATTTCATAAAAAAAGCCCTGCAAATGCAGGACTTTTTTTATTTAGCTCTATTCTTAAAACGTACACGAGCTTGCTGTTCGGGAAACTTTCCCTTTGCGTTTTCGGCATAAAATTCTTGTAGAATTTTCATGTCTTCATCTAAATTACCAGAGGGGATGAACTCTCCGCCGATACCACATTTTTTTTCTTCGTAATTTACAAAACCCATCGCTACGGGGACTTGTGCGCCTTGAGCAATATGATAAAAACCTGATTTCCAGTGGTCTATATACTTTCGTGTCCCTTCGGGCGCAAGGGTGATAGCTAATTTTTCTCTCTCATCGTAGATATCTATAATTTGACCCACAAAATTTTTACGTGCACCACGCTCTACTGAAATACCTCCCGTCCAGCGCATAATGGGACCCATGATGCCACGAAAAAGAGAGTCTTTGCCAACCCAGCGCGGTTTTATGCCTAATCCCGTCATCGCCAAGATTGCAAAAAACCAATCCCAATTGCTGGTGTGTGGTGCGCCAATCAGCACATATTTTTCTTCAGATGGTGTTTTATCCACCAACTCCCACCCAATCACCCTTAAAGTAAAGAGGGCTAATGGTTGCCACCAGTATCTTTTTTCCTTTTTCAATTTTCAACTCCCGCTTTCGTCTTCTTAGGCAAAAAGCGGATTTCTCCCTGCTGCTGCGGATTTCTACCAATTTTTTCACTATAAAAGCTTCGTAAAATAGACAAATCTGCTTCCATATCCCCTGTGGGATAAAAATAGCCACCAATACCCAAGGTTTTCTTCTCGTAATCTAAAAATCCCATTGCAACAGGAATTTTTGCGCCTTGCGCAATATGATAAAAACCGGTTTTCCAATGATCCGATCCACGTCGCGTACCTTCGGGTGAAATTGCGATAACCATTTTATTTCGCTCGTTATATCTATCGACCATTTGCGCAACAAAATTTTTCTTGGCGCCACGCTCAACGGGAACGCCACCCAACCAACGAAAAACACTTCCTTTTGGGCCCTTAAAAAGAGAGTCTTTACCTACCCAGTGCAATCGCAACCCAAGCCCCGCCATCATGAGTAAAACAAGGGGAAAATCCCAATTAGATGTGTGGTGCGCACCCACCATAAGATATTTTTGAACAGGAGGAAGTTCTGCTACCAAACTCCAGCCCAAAATTTTCAAGGTGTATTGTGCAGATTTTTGCCATAAATAGCTGAGAACTATTGATATAAAGCTCATTTTAGTTTCCTTTTCTTAGAGAAATACAGTTCTTCAAATCTTCAGTGTTTAGCAAGTTTATCACAAGTTTTTAATTGAATTTCTTGCGAATAAAAGACCGCGCCGCGCGTGGTTTTGACTTGGGTGCCCTTGCCTGGCTTTTTTTAGCGTACTCTTTCTTGCCCTGCAATTCACGATATCGCCACCTAAGCCAACGATAATTAATGTCTTATTTCTTCAAAATCAAACTCTCACGTTCAAATTCATCTGGAGCATCCAAGCCCAATAAATCTAAAACCGTTGGCGCAATATCTGCCAAAATACCGCGCGGATTCACCTTCTGCGCTTCTGCCTTAATCACGATGAAAGGCACAGGACTCATCGTATGATAAGTATGCGGTTGCCTGCTGATGAAATCAACCATTAATTCCGAATTGCCATGATCGGCGGTCAATAGTACAACGCCGTCTCTTTCAAGGACGACCTCGACAACTTCACCCACACATTCATCAACGGCTTCAACTGCTTTAATGGTTGCATCCAATTTTCCTGAATGCCCAACCATATCCGTATTTGCAAAATTGACCAGCAAGAAATCGTCTACCCCTGTTTTGATTCTTTCAATAAGCGTATCTGCTACTTTTCGAGCATTCATCTCAGGTTGCATATCATAAGTTTCTACTTTCGGAGAAGGAATGACCACACGCTCTTCACCCTCAAATTGGACTTCATCTCCACCGTTGAAGAAATAAGTAACGTGAGCGTATTTCTCTGTTTCGGCAATATGATATTGCTTCATCCCTGCGTCACTGATCACTTTTGCAAGGGGATTAATCACATTCTGCGGCGGGAACAAAACTTCTACATCTAAGCCACTTTCATATTGCGTCATTGTCAAGATAGATAAATCTTTCACGCTTCTCTCAACGGGGAAATCATCAATCTCTGCACCAGAAAAAACCTTAACGATTTGACGCATCCTATCCGCACGGAAGTTAAAGAAAAGAAGGCTATCGCCATCTTTGACAGCTAAGTTTTCATTAATCAAGGTCGGAAGAATGAACTCATCATTCAACCCCTCATCGTATCCTGCTGAAATCGCTTCTAAAAATGAATTAGCTTTATTTTCAGTATTGCCAAGCATCACATTATAGGCTCGTGCGGTTCTTTCCCAGCGAGTATCGCGATCCATATAATAATAACGTCCGCCAGTTGTGGCAAGATTTGCTTTCCCTGCGTCAATTTTCTCGCCAACTTCACCGTAAAATTCTTTGGTGCTACGCGGCGGGGTATCTCTGCCATCGGTAATCAGATGCAATGCAGGAATAACGCCATTTGCCTCAGCAATATCAATAAATGCTAATAAATGGTCAGTATGACTATGAACGCCACCTGGTCCCATCAGCCCGACAAGATGGAATGTTTTTTTCTCATCGCGACATTTTTTCAATTCATCCAACAATAAAGGCATATTTTCTAATTCTTTAGCCTCAATCGCGTGATTGATTCGCGAAATGCTCTGGCGCACAATCCGCCCAGCACCGATATTGAGATGCCCGACTTCCGAGTTTCCCATTTGCCCGACTTGCAAACCGACTTCTTCGCCAGACGCATCTAAAATAGAGGCTTCGTATTTTTCAAGGAAAGAATCATAATTGGGACTATCTCCTTGGACAACGGCATTTCCTTCTTTCGCAAAACGGATTCCCCATCCATCCATAATAATTAAAACAACTGGTTTTTTCATAATAAAATTCCTTGTAATGAGGCTTTAGATTTAAGATTTATGAACCGCCAAGGCGCAGAGAACGCCAAGTTTTTTAAGATTTAGTATTATTATACGCCTTATGTGAATTCGGCATATATTTCAACAAAATTGTCTCGTCAATATCTTCGCCAAATGAGCGGGGCTAAAGCCACCTGCTCAATACATGGAAGCCCGCTGGGCTAGGTTCGAGTCGGATTTATCCGATTTTCATGCCCTGAGGCAGGACTTCAGTCCGCACCGGAGCTTGGATGGTGTTTTTTCCACAGAATATAAAACTATCTCTGCTAAAAGCGTGCCCTTTTTTATTTGAAATACAACCCAGCTAGAAAAAAACGCTCTCTGTAGCCCTGCAAAAAGTTGCCCAAAAACGGCGAAGGTATTGCTCGTAGTAGCGACTTT
>CAZAWS010000054.1:0-8529 GCA_964488755.1 uncultured Anaerolineaceae bacterium
CTAGAATTGAATAGCCCTTAGAAAGAACACATATTATTACTCATTTCTGATATATAATATCGCAATGGCAACCACTACGCTCCCTCAAAAACCAGCGGGCAAAATGCGCCCGCTTAATATCATGCGCGACCTCCCCAAAGTAGCTGGTTTGGTAGAGCTATGCTTTAAAAAAAAACTAGGTAGTGAGGGGAAAAGCTATTTGGCACAAATGCGCTCGGCGAGCAACTCGCTAAACTCTGTGCCACTCAAAGGATATGTTTGGGAAAATCAAAAAAACATTATTGGCAATATCAGCATTATCCCCTTTCGTAAAGCCAAAAAAAATGTCATTCTACTTGCTAATATCGCCGTTCACCCCGATTATAGGCGCAAAGGCATAGCCCGCGCACTCACCCAAAAAGGTATAAAAATTGCCGAAAAACAGAAGGCAAAATCCATTTGGCTTCATGTTGATAGCGAGAATATCGGCGCAATCAATCTCTATAAAGAACTTGGCTTTCGACCTCACAGTTACCGTACCACTTGGCATGTAGGCAAAGAATTACCACCATTGAAAAAGAATCCCTATATACACATTAGCTCCCGCAAGGCACATTTTTGGGAAGCACAAAATAGCTGGCTAGGGGAATCCTACCCCGAAGTCATTCGGTGGTATAGAACGCCCAATTTTGATATTTTCAAACCCGGTCTTATGCAGTGGTTACACCGATTATTTGTGGAATATGATATTAAGCAATGGGCAGTTCAGCGGGATGGAGAACTTCAAGCTTTATTAATGTGGAAGGAGACGCATACGCGACGCGCGCCCATTTGGCTTGCTACCGCTCCTCAAGCGGATTCTGAATCCTTAACAACGCTGCTTCTCTATGCTCGTTATCAACTTGCCTCCCCCAAACGGGTACTTAACCTTAACTTTCTTGCTGGCAAATATACGTCAGCTTTCGAGCAAGCCGGTTTTAGCCCTCAGCGCACCTTATTGTGGATGGTAAAGTAGAAAGATGACATTCTTCACAAAACCGTTCACTGGGGGGACAAGCATAGGGTCACGCGTGGCGTGGCTCTTGAAATATCCCACAAGAGCTTGTTTTTCTATGAACTTTGTAGCTTTTGTGGTAAAAATTTCATACAAACTTATATCAAACTTAAAATATGGAGAGTAATATGTCTGAAGATTGTATTTTTTGTAAAATTATAGCCAAAGAAATCCCGGCTGAGATTCTTTATAGTGATGAGCGTGTAACTGCCTTTCGCGATATTGAGCCTGCCGCGCCAGTGCATATTTTAGTTGTTCCCAATAAACATATCCCTTCGATGAATGAAGTCGAGGAAGAAGATGAAAAGTTGATTGGACATTTGCTCACCGTTGCTAAAAAATTAGCCGTAGAAGAAGGTATTGCCGAGCGCGGTTATCGCTTAACTGTGAACGTGGGCAAAGAAGGGGGACAGGTGGTTTATCATTTACATTTGCATTTGATAGGCGGAAAGCCCTTGCGCGTGTATAAGCATTAAAATTGTAGCAGACGTTCGGTTTTTACTTCAAAGACAAGTCGCCTTTTTCATCTTGAATTTTTGAGAGAAAAAGTAGGGCAAACGCACTAAAACTCAGGTGGTTTTAGCTAAAATAGCTTTGGTTTTCTTGTAACATGTGTGCATTTTCTTAAGAAAATCTATTTCAAAAGGGCTTTTTCTAAAAAATATCCAACGGTGCGGACTAAAGTCCTGCCTCAGTACATGAAAGTCGGATAAATCCGACTCTTTTTAGCCCGAAGGGCTTCCATGTATTGAGAAGGTGGCTTTAGCCCCGCAAAAACAGGTATTTTAGTGCGTTTGCCCTGAGAGAAAAAGCGAGTGTCATTGATTGATAAAAATTATCTTTGGTATACTAAAAGAGAGTAAGAATTTTTCAGGAGAAAAGCAGAGGTAATTTGAATGTCAGAACATCAGGAAGGCACAATACTTGGGGCATATCGTATTATTTCGCAAATAGGCAAGGGGGGCATGGCAACTGTCTACAAAGCCCATCAGATATCTATGGGACGCGATGTCGCGCTAAAAGTACTTCCTAAAATCCATGCTCAAGACCCTAGTTTTACAGAACGATTTATCCAAGAAGCACGAATAATTGCTCAACTTGAACACAGAAATATCTTGCCCGTTTACGATTTCGGAGAAGAAGATGGCGTTACCTTTATGGCAATGCGTTATCTCAACAGTGGCACGCTTCAAGATATTTTATCTTTAGGGAAGCTAAGTTTTTCTGATGTTATTGAGCTAATGCGTCAAATTTGTGCCGGGCTAGATTATGCCCACCGTCAAGGGGTTATTCATCGAGATGTGAAACCCGCCAATGTGATGGTTGACGACGAAGGCACTGTATATATAACAGATTTTGGACTTGCAAAAGTTCTCGAAAGTTCTTCTGAACTAACAGCCTCTGGCACCATCATGGGAACGCCTTTTTATATGGCACCTGAGCAAAGCATAGGCAAGCAAGTGGATGGACGCTCAGACATCTACTCAGCGGGGGTTATCCTTTACGAAATGGTTACGGGTAAACGACCTTTTGATGCAGAAACCCCCATGGCAGTTGTTTTGGCGCATATTCACGATCCCTTTCCCCTACCTCAGGACGTTAACCCTAGCGTGCCGATTGAGATGCAACGCATTATCATTAAGGCGATGTCAAAAGAACCAGATAATCGCTACCAAACCGCCAAAGAAATGTCTGACGACTTGGCAGAAGTAATGAATCAACTCAAAACTGAAGCCAATGCCAAAACCTTAAGTTTTCTCTCTTCAGAAGCTCGAGAAAAATTAGAATCTCAAACAATTCTGCCAACAGATGCTAGTTTTACGCCGGTGCCAACCAGCACAAAAATGCAAATCCCCGTGGAGGAAACACCGCCCTTATCTCTATCACCCTCTTCGTCTTCAAAGAAAAACATCTATAGCGGAATTTTAGCCCTCGCCTTAGCCGTTATAATCCTGTTTTTTGGCATATCCTATTTTGAGAAAGATAAAAAAAATATGCCCGCTTCTTCGACACAACTTACAGCTCCTTTTTTATATGATGATTTCAGTGGTGCTAAGATAAACACCAGCTTGTGGAAAAAAGAAGTAGATCCCGCCTGCAACGTCACTCAGGAAGAAGGAGAACTGATTATTGCTAACGATTTGGTTGATTACGAAATAGAAGATTGTGATTTAACAATTAAGCAACCCGAAGAAGTTGCCTACTCAGCACTTGAAAATCTGGAAGCAAAGATCTTTTTCTCTAGCGAATACGAAGGGGATAGCGCGGGGCAAAGTGTAATGTATCAGGGTGAATTCGAGAATGGCGATTATTGGTACGCACTTTGTGGGGCAGAGTTAGCAGATGATGAACTTGTAGCCAGCTTTTGGGTTGCCCAAATTAAAGCCGATGGTTTAGTTAATGAAATCAACTACGCATCTGCCGATATTGAAGCAGATATATGGTACACCTATAGGATAGAAAATCTGCCTGAAACAGACAGCCTAGCTTGTTTTGTTAATGATAAATTAGTAGGTGAAACTACTTTAGAGACAGACAACTTGCAAAATATATCCTTTATGCGTGGTTTAACGGCGTGGCGTGGTGCTAATTCTTTAGCGACTACAAAAGTAGATGATTATTGGCTTATTCCTTAACCAATTTTGCCAGCATCCACTCAAAACTATATCGCCCGCCAACTTTATCCCATAGCTTGAGCACATAATAAAAAGCCACCACAAAAATTAACCAAAGCACAAGAGCGACCCAAATTGGCATCGCATCGGTATAATAATACCAGCGGTCTTTTGCCGTAATCCAACCAGCTAAATAAAGCGGATAAAGGTGTAGCGTGTGGTGGATGAGATAAGTGCTCAGTGAATATCGGCTATATCTTTGGATGGGAAGAGCGAAGCGACCGCGTGTCCACTTGGCGCGTGCAGTAGACGTCTCTTTGGCGTCTAGCAGTAGCCATAATCCCGTAAACGCGATCATCGTAATTCCTAGCATAATGAGCAAATAAGTTGTCGATGCGGGATAAAAAAGGATGGGGGAGAGATACGCGTCTGTGTCAGTGAGGGGATTAAGAAAAACGCCTAACGCCCCCACAAAAGCCAATAAAACGCCAAGCAAGCCAAAATTCCACGCGTGTTTCTCTTTTTCTTCAGTGGCATTTGCACCCAAAACCGCGCGTCCCGTTGCATATCCTGCTAGAGGGAAGATAATCCAAGGGAAAATGGGGAAGTATCCGCTTATCAACCATCCCAAAAATATGTCTTTAAAGGTCAGGGCATAGGTAAATTCGCTTGTTGAAAAATCCCAGTATTGATTATATCCAAGAATTTCGCGCAATATGGGGCTAAAAATGATGATGCTAAAAATAATTAGACTCATCCATATTAGGTTTACGCGTCGCAAAAAATAGACGATGATTAGCGCACTGCCAATGAGGGTGAGAATATCCCAATCGAAGATAGACTCTGCACCCCAATTAAAGAGATTGTGCAATAAACCGAGTATAAAGATTGCCACGCCGCGCCGAAGTGTTTGGTGGTGCGCTATTTCTGGTGAGTATTTTTGAAGAGAGATAAAGAGGCTAATGCCTACCAAGAAGGTGAAGATTGGCGCAGGGAGCATCCCTAAATGTTCTATAATGTCGTACAGAGAGTTATTGCGCGCCGACAAATAGCTCATATAATCCACAAAATGGATTTGAACCATAAAGATAATGGCAAAGGTGCGTAAAATGTCTATGGAGTGGAGGCGTTTCATCTAATTATCCATTACAGCCATAATTGCCAACACGCTCCCAACGCAAGCGGCGCAGAGCGCGATAAAGGCAAAGAGAATACCAACAATGAGCATGACTTTTCCGCCTGTACCCATTTTTTGTTCTAAAACCGCTTCTTCGGGATTGTTGGGGTCGTAGTATACGGTTATGGTTTTGTTGATGGGGTATTGCGCTAAAATTTCTTCTGATTTTCTGTAATTGCTATTCCCTGAACTTCCACCAAAATTGACGCGATTTCCTGTATGAATTACACCACGATATTCGTATTCATATTCTATTGTTGGATAATAGATGGTATTGCTAGTTTCATAGCTAACTTCTTGGCGCATATAGGTTTTGGTAATTGTCCCTAAAGTGGATGCCCAGTTTTGGCTTTCTTCGGCTTCCTTTTTGTGACGAAAATACAAGAAAACCATTACAGCACCGATGAAGCCAAAGATGAATATAATAAAACCGCCAATTCCTATACCTATGAGCATATTTATCTCCTTAATTAGCCACCTGACAGTTTCATTTTTGAAGGTGGTTGAGTAGCCCGCAGCGGTAGCGGAGGGCGTATCGAAACCACGAAATAGCTAAATTTATACAAGCCGTTGGTTTCGATACGGCGAAGAGCATCGCCTACACTTCGGCTGGCTCAGTAGCCACTCAACCAACTATGCGCTTCTTTTATCAAAGTGTCATGTCGCTAGAATCAAATTAGCTTATTTAGTAGCCAACAATACTGCTTCTCCCTCAATTGCAACCGTTCCATCTTGATTTTTGCAAAGCGTTTCTAGTGTAATAATAGGTTTATCTTCGCGTACTTTTATAACTGTTACTGTTGCTGTGATTGTATCATCAATAAAAACGGGCGCACGGAACTTGAGACTCTGGCTGAGATAAATGCTCCCTTCTCCGGGAAGTTCTGTGCCTAGCACTGCCGAAATTAACCCTGCTGTTAACATACCATGTACCAAGCGGCGTTTGAATTGCGTCTTTGCAGCGTAAGCCTCATCTAAATGAACGGGATTTTTGTCGTTGGTAATTTCTGCAAACTTACGCACATCTGCATCGCTGAAGGTTTTTGTGATTGAGGCACTATCGCCAATTTTTATCATTTTTTCTCCGTTACTTTAAAAGCATTTTTTGTGAAATCTATGCAACTCCGTGTTCCAAAGATTTTTACCCAATTATGGCAGTATTTCTTTACCTTGTCTATCGCCGTTTACTGATTAGCCCGTGCCTGATAGAATTCCCCCTCATTTCTAAATAAAGCGAGTTTTTCAATTTATGATTTATAATTTTCGCCTTTTCTGGCGTATGACATACCGTTCTTTTATCAAAACTGCCAACACCCCCGGTCGCCTCACAAAAAGGCGTGTCCTTTTCCTTATCCTTTTTTATATTGTCTGGATTCCTTTCTCTATTTCTACATGGATATTTTTGGGGCTAGATAATATCCTCTTCCCTGCTTATAAAAATCATCCTGTTGAAAAACCACTCTTTATTCTTAGCAATTATCGAAGTGGGTCTACATTTCTCCATCGTCTACTCTCGCACGATCAGCAAAACTTTACCAGTATGCGAACATGGGATATTTATATCACCCCCTCGATTACCCAGCGAAAAATTGTAGATTTACTAAAAAAAATAGATGGGCTTATAGGAAGCCCTATCTATAAAATTATCAAAAAAATTGACCAAGTCGGCTTGCAAAAAGTTGCCATTCACCCCATCTCGTTTTTTGAACCAGAAGAAGATGAAAATATCCTCCTGCATAATTGGTCAAGTTTCCTAATCATTTATCTTTTTCCCTTCTTAGACGAAATCCCATCTTATCAATTCTTCGATAGAGATTTACCCGCCTCTGAAAAAGAGCGGATTATGAAGTTTTATAAATCTATGATTCAGCGTCATCTTTACGCAACGGGCGCGACTTACTTTGTCTCTAAAAATCCATCTTTTAGCGCAAAAATTGCTACCCTTAAAGATTTTTTCCCCGATGCACGCATAATTTATCTTGTACGCAACCCGCTCGAAATGCTCCCCTCAACCGTCTCTTGGCTCAATTACGCTTGGCATGTTTTTAGCGACCCCGCTGAGAAATATATTTATCTTGATGAGATTTGCGAACTCAGTCAACATTGGTATCGTTATCCCCTTCAATATCTCGATGAAAACCCCTCCGAAAATCACCTTATTCTTCGCTATAACGATTTAATCAATCATCCCAGAGCGATTGTCCGAAATTTCTATGCCCAATTTGGTTATGACTATCAAGAAGACCTAAACGAAACCTTCACCGAAGGCATTAAGCTAACCGAAGCGCGGCGTGGCGACCACGACTATTCCTACAAAGAAATGGGATATACCCGCGAAGGCATCATCAATACTTTTTCGGATATTTTTGAGCGTTTTGATTTTAATAAGGAAGGATAACGCACCGCGGCGCGTAAACTTAGGCTGGCTTGCCCTCAACCAACATTTTTCTGGCGTGAACTTTGGCATCCATACTTTATCTCTTTGGGGAATGGGTCAACGCAAGCAAGACATTTTTCAAAACATCCACCGCTTTCCCATATTCTTCTAAAGAAATATGTTCGTTTGGCGTGTGGTCAAGGTTTGAGTCTCCTGGACCATAAATCACCGCTGGGCATCCCCAAACAGGCGCAACGATATTCACGTCCGCTGTGCCAGTTTTGACAACGAAGCCAGGTTTTCCGCCTACTGCGCGAATCCCCTTCAAAAAGGCACGCACGAGTGGCGTATTTCTCTCCGCTTTATAGGCGGGGATGGCGAAGCCAGCGCGCTCCACTGTTTCAGGCGCAGATAATTGCTCCAGTTGCGCGTACCAAGCCTCGGGCGCGAGCGTTTCGGGCAGGCGGGCGTTAATCTGCAAATTTGCCGAGACTTCAAATCCATCGTCCGAAGAAGAAAATCCCCGTAGAGAGAGCAAAATCTGTTCAAAAACGCGCTTTTTATCGGCGTTGAAATCGTCTACCCACACGCTCACTTTTTCCCAAATCGCAATGGCGGCTTCGGGGGCGGTCTCTTGACCGCTGGCGGAGTGCACCATTTTTCGGTGTGCGGTCAGGGTTGCGTTTGCGCTACCTTTGTAGCCCAGCGTGACCCGATCCCAGCGGGATGGCTCGCCGATAATCGCAAAATCAGGGCGATATTTATCGACAATATGCCGCGCTCCAACAGATTCCCGTTCTTCATCAATTGCGCCGATAACGATCATCTGCCAGTCACGCACTTGACCCAAACTTGCCACCGCGTCAACGAAGCTGGATAGCGGTCCCTTGGCATCTACCGAGCCGCGCCCGTATAGTAGGGGCGAAACGTGTCGTAGGGGCGGAGCATGCTCCGCCCCTACGACACGGACAGGAATTTCACCCGGCACCGTATCAATATGCCCCAAAAGCACAATTTGCTTCTCGCCCTCGCCCATCACGCCGATTGCGTTGCCAACTTCATCTTTATAGGCTTTGGTGAAGCCCAAATTTTTCATGCGCCCGATGAGGTAATCTACTGCACCTGATTCTTGACCAGAGGGGCTGTAGTGCTGGACGAGTTCGATTAGGGTGGTGGCTTTTTCTGTATTTGTCATGTTTTTTCTCGTATTGCGTAAAACGTATTTCGTAATGGTTTTTCTTACGCAATACGTTTTACGCTTTAGGCCTTAAGAACTTCCTTCAACGCCACAATCACCTCATCAATCTGCTCTTTCTCAATTACCAGC
>CAZAWS010000055.1:0-8383 GCA_964488755.1 uncultured Anaerolineaceae bacterium
CGATGACCCCAATTGGCTACCCAACGAAATGATGCCCGACACTCGCTCTGAAATGGCAGTCCCGCTAATTGTGGGTGATGAGTTAGTTGGTGTATTTGATATTCAATCAGACGAAATAGACCGCTTCACAGATGAAGATGTGAGTATTCAAACTACACTCGCTTCACAGGTGGCAGTAGCACTACAAAATGCACGCTCTTACAAACAGGCAAGAGAGCAGGCAGAGCAAGAATCAATGATTAATATCATCAGTCAACGAATTCAGGGAACAACCAGTGTTGAAGATGCGCTCCAAGTCGCGGTGAGGGAGTTGGGTCGCGCACTCGGTGCGAAGCAAGCCAGTATCCAATTGGATGTAGGCGCAAAAGAGTAGCCTGTAGACCAAAGAGAAGTTTACACCAGCAAAATGCGCCTAAAGGCACCCAAGTTTGGGCCACGCGCGAAGCGGTATCTCATCAAGAAAAGAGATGAAATATGATGTCAAAAAAGAATGCTAAAACAAAACGAATCCAAGAGATTTTGTCTGCGGTAGAAATACCCGAGATAAGACCTAAGGGTACAAGAACCCAGCCATCTAAAGAGGCTATCTCTGAATTACGCGAGGCGGTTCTTAACGCGTCTCATTTATCGAAAAAAGATAGGAGTGATTTAAAAAAAGTTAGCTGGGATGAGTTTTTAAACGCAATTGACAGAGATGAACGGATTGGTTTCACTTTTGACCAAAAAGAAATGACCCCGCTTGATGAAAAGTTACAAAAAGATGACGGGGCGGCAAGTGCCCTTTTGCGAGTTGGCGATGAGGTTTTCGGAAAAATACAGCTTTCTGGGGAAGAAGATTTATCGGCTGAAGATACCATAATTCTTTCATCCATTGCACAGCAAGTTTCTCAGCATATTGAAAATTTGCGCTTGGTTGAACAGGCAAACCAATACCGCGCAGAGGCTGAAGATGCTTCTCGGCAACTAACCAAAAAAGGTTGGGAGGACTACCTTCAAACAACGGGGGCGTCTACCTTAAGTTATCTTTATGACCAGAAACGGGTTGTTGCTATAGATGCCGCCTCTGCACTCATCAATCTCCCCAATGCAAATGTACTTACTCAGCCAATCTCTGTACGGAATGAACCTATTGGGCAACTCTCTCTGGCTGATATTGAGGAGCAATCAGAAGAAGCACAGAATTTACTTGCTACCGTAATTAATGGTTTGAGTGCCCATATTGAAAACTTGCGCCTACTAGATGAAACGGAACGCGGCAGGCAACAATTAGATAAACGTGCCGCCGAGTTAGAAACGGTGGCTCAGGTAAGTACTGCGGCGGCGGCTATTCGAGACCCAAAATCTTTGCTTCGCTCTGTGGTTGATCTCACAAATTATAGTTTTAAGCTTTACCATACCTCAGTTTATTTGCTTGAAACCTCTATTGATGGAGGAGAAATTCTCAGCTTGGCGGCGGCTTCGGGAAAAATTGGACATAGGATGTTAAAAGAAGGACATTATGTGAGATTTAAAGAGCAAAAATCACAGTTAGCACAAATCGCTCATTCACAAAATGTATATATTGAGAACGACTTAGACGGCTCGGCTACATTTATTGCACATTCTTATTTGCCTAAAACACGAAGTGAAATGGTTATCCCGATGATTGTGGCTGATAAATTTGTTGGCATCTTTGATGTGAAGTCAGAAAACCCCAACCGCTTTAGCGAGGATGATTTTCGTACCTATACAACTTTGGCATCTCAAACCGCTGTTGCGCTTCAAAATGCACAACTTTATGAAGAACAGTTGGCTACAGTAGAACGATTACGAGAATTAGACGATCTTAAATCATCTTTCCTTGCTAATATGAGCCATGAACTACGCACCCCGCTCAACTCGATTTCTGGTTTTACTCAAGTAATGCTAGAAGGCTTAGACGGACCGCTAACAACAGAGATGGAGGAGGATTTAGGATTAATCAATAAAAATTCAGGACATTTGCTTACGTTGATTAATGAAGTTCTCGATATGGCAAAAATAGAATCTGGCACCCTGTCTGTTACGATGGGACCCGCTAATTTATACCAAGTTTTAAATGATGTAATCAAATCAACTAGGGCACTTGCTCATGAAAATGATCTTACGATTAGCCTAGAAAACAATATTCCCGAAGACCTAATTATCATGGCTGATGATATGCGTATCCAGCAAGTGATGATAAACTTAATCGGCAACTCGATGAAGTTCACAAAAGAAGGTGGCGTTTTTGTATACTCTGAGAAAGATAACGACCTCATCCGTATAAAGGTCGTTGATACAGGAATGGGCATTCCCCCCGAACTACTTGAAACCATCTTTGAAGCCTTTAGCCAAGTAGATACATCAACCACACGAAAAGTCGGTGGTACAGGGCTAGGCTTACCAATTAGCAAACGCTTTATCGAAATGCACAATGGGAGTATCTGGGCAGAAAGCACCGGACAGGCAGGCGAAGGGTCTACTTTCATCATCGAAATTCCTATCGTATTACCTGAAAAACAATCAAAAACCTGATATTCTCTGCAAAAAGGATTTGTCAAGATGAAAAATCTTGATATAATAGTCCTATCAATAGGGAAAAACGGACCCAACTATGACAGCTTATAAAATCTTATATATCGAAGATAATCCAGATAATATGCGACTCGTTGAGAGAGCACTTAAAGCCAAAGGTTATATCCTGCATGGTGCTATTGATGGTCTCTCAGGGCTAGAAATGCTAGAAAGCGTTATGCCTGCTTGCATTCTCCTTGATATCAACCTCCCCGATATTGATGGATACGAAGTTGCCCGCCGCATACGAAAACATCGCAACAGCGAGGTGCGCCATATCCCCATTATTGCCATTACCGCAAATACCCTTAAAGGGGATGCTGAAAAAGCCCTAGACGCTGGCTGTGATGTATATATGTCGAAACCCATTAATATCAGAGAGCTTTGGGCGCGCGTTGAAGCATTTATGCCCGATGAAGACTTTCTAAAATAGATAAAGGGAATCCATACTATGACGAAAATTCTGCTGATCGAGGATATTCCAGATAACGCATCCTTAATAAAGAGAGCCGTTAAAGCAAAAGGATTTGATTTTGTTTGGGCACAAAATGCCGCAGACGGAATCAAAATGGCTCTTGAAGAAGTGCCAGACCTCATTCTACTAGATTTAGGCTTACCAGATGCAGACGGGCAAACCCTCTCTACATGGATTCGTGAAGAAAAAACCCTATGGAATATCCCCATTATCGTCATGACAGCTTGGCCCGAAAAAATGGCACAGCAAACGGTAGAAGCCTACCAACTTGATGGTTATCTGGGCAAACCATTTGACCTCAAAGAATTTTGGGAAACCATCGATTCCTTCATTCAAAAATAAAACCATGAGTCTAAAAATACTCCCTGCCAGCCAATTTACAACCGAAGAACTAACCGATTTCTACAATCGAACGCGTATAGACTACCTTATCCCTATGCCCATGAGCGTAGCCGTCATGGCAGAATATATCCACGACTTTGATATAGACCTAGAACATTCCCCTATCATAATAGATGAAGAAACAAAAGAATTCATGGGGCTAGGCATGTTAGGCGTACGCAAAGACCGCACTTGGATTACAAGACTTGGCGTCACCCCAGAAAGTCGAAAACGTGGTGCCGCGGCAATGGCAATGGATGCCATTTTTGACGCATCTAAAAAACTTGGGGCAAAAAAAACCATTCTTGAAGTCATAAAAAATAACACGCCCGCTCACACTCTCTTTCAAAAAAACGGCTTCAAAAAAACCAGAGAACTCCTTGTGCTCAGACGTGCCCCAATCCGCCCGCCCCTCAGCCCAGAAGGTGAAATCACCTGGCTCTACAGAAATGACGCCCTCAAAGCCTTACGCTCTTACCCATACCACCTCACTTGGGTAAATGCACTAGAATCAATGCAAAACGCCAGCATGTTTCAAGGCTTTCGCATCAAACTAAAAGACGGCACACGCGGCTGGCTCGTCTATAGACATAAAAAACGAACCATCACCCATTTTGAATTCTACACAGAGCAAGGCAACCCCGTCAAAATGGCAAGAAATATCCTCCTCTTCCTGCATTTTCAATATCACCGCATGGATGCCTACGCCGAAAACTTCTACGCCGATGACCCCCACCTCCCCGCATTTTTCGATCTCGGCTACTTTGAAGCCTTCAGACGGGTGGAAATGATCAAAGAATATAACTAAAATTATCGAATTTCACACCGAAAAGCGGATTTCAACCCAGAAATCCGCTTTTTATTTTTATTAGATGAAGAACCGCTCCGCTCCGAACCACGCGTGAATTTGGCTTGCTCACCGTTTAACAAACATCTCCTCGCAGTAATCACTTCAACAATTCCCCTCCCCTATGCCCTCTACTGGAATAACCTTCAACATCAAAAAATTCTCCATCCACGACGGACCTGGAATCCGCACAACAGTCTTTTTTAAAGGATGTCCCTTAAATTGCCTGTGGTGTCATAACCCCGAATCGCAATCGCCACAACCAGAAATTCATTATTTTGAAAAGCGTTGCATCCAATGCGGTGACTGTGCAAAAGCATGTCCTAATCATGCCATCAGTTTCATAAACGGAATCCGAGCTTGGGATAGCGATCTCTGCCAACTTTGCGGTACTTGCGCCGAAGCCTGCCCCACAGAAGCCATCCAACTGATTGGAGAAAAAAGCGATATAGATAAAATTATGGAAGAAGTAGAAAAAGATATTATCTATTACGACCAATCTGGTGGCGGTGTCACCTTCTCAGGCGGAGAACCACTACAGCAAGTTGATTTCCTAAGAGCATTATTAAAAAGATGTAAAGATTATGAAATCCATACCGCTGTAGATACATCTGGATTTGCGCCTTGGACGCGTTTTGAAAAAATACTCCCCTATACCGATCTCTTTCTCTACGATTTAAAATTGATGGATGACGAGAAACACCGTCAGTTTACGGGAGTCTCAAACCAAGTTATTCTTCAAAACTTGCGTAAATTAGACGGCACTCAAGCCCAAATTCGCGTTCGAATCCCCATAATCCCATCCATCAATGCCGATGAAGAAAATCTGCGTAACACAGCCTTATTTTTATCTACCTTAGAAAATATCCAAAAAGTAGATTTGCTTCCCTATCACAATATCGCTTCTGATAAATATCAACGGATGGGGCACAAATATGCGCTAAAAGATGTAAAAACACCCTCGGCTAAAGAAATGCAAACACTTGCAACGATATTTGAAGAAAAAGGCTTCGATGTGACGATTGGGGGCTAAAAGGCGAGATAAATCTCGCTCTACGCATCAAAAAAGGTTGGAAAGTTCCCCTCAACCTTCCAACCTTTTAACATTTCAATCTTCAACAGCGTTTAGAATAGACCTACAACCTCACCCGTTTCAAGGTCGATATCGACATCGTAATAAGCGGGGCGAGTGGGGAGACCGGGCATGGTGCTCATAGCACCAACGAGCGGATAAATGAAGCCTGCGCCAACGGAGGCGCGCAGGTCACGGATAGGCACGGTAAAGCCCGTGGGGCGACCTTTGAGGCTGCCATCGTGGCTAATGCTGAGGTGGGTTTTTGCCATACACATGGGGAGTTCATCAAAACCCAATTTGGTGTAAAGCTCAACTTTCTTTTCAGCTTCTTCGGAGTATTCAACGCCATCTGCGCCGTAGATTTTTTTGCAGATGGTTTCGATTTTTTCTTTGATGCTGGTGCCTTTGAGCGGATAAAGGAATTTGAAATCGCTGGGAAGCTCACAAGCCTTAACAACGGCTTCGCCGAGGGCTTTTGCACCGGCACCACCTTCCATCCAGTGACGGGCAACAACGGCATCGAATGCGCCAGCGGCTTTAGCGGCTTCACAAACAAAATCAACTTCGGCTTGGGTATCGTCTTTGAAACTATTCACAGCCACAACAACGGGGATTCCAAAGCGTTGAGCATTTTCAATATGTGCTTCAAGGTTGCAGATACCTTTTTCAAGCAACTCGAGATTTTCTTCGGTATATTCTGGGGCAAGGGGTGCGCCAGCTTTGACAGCAGGACCGCCACCGTGCATCTTGAGCGCGCGAACGGTAGCAACCATCACAACACAATTAGGAATTAATCCAGAGTAGCGGCATTTGATATCGAAGAATTTCTCCATACCAATATCTGCGCCAAATCCAGATTCGGTGACAACATAATCTGCCAATTTAAGGGCGATTCTGTCGGCTACGATGGAGCTATTGCCATGAGCGATATTTGCAAAAGGTCCTGCGTGAACAAATGCTGGAGTACCTTCGAGAGTTTGCATCATGGTGGGCATGATGGCATCTTTCATCAAAACGGTCATCGCACCTGCGGCACCAATATCTTCAGCGGTGATGGGAACACCCGCTTTACTGGTGGCAATAACAATATCGCCAAAACGTTGGCGCATGTCGGCTAAATCACTGGTAAGGGCTAAAATTGCCATAATTTCACTGGCAACGGTGATGTCGTATCCTGTTTGGCGTTCGGCATCAATTTCTTTGGGACCCTGCCCAACGGTAATAACGCGCAACATGCGATCATTGATATCAACAACACGTCGCCAAGTTAGCGTTTCGGGGTCAATATCTAAACGAACAAAGCGAGAAACTTCTTCATCGGTTAAGTCATTGGGGTCGGTTTTATCGATTCCCAATTTTTTAAGACGTTTAAGCATTGGCAAAGCAAATTTGCGGCTACCGTCTTTAGCGGTTGGGCATAAACGGCGGAAAAGAGCCTCATCACTCTGGCGAGATTCGTGATACATACGGGTATCAATTGCCGCGGCTAAAAGGTTGTTTGCCGCAGTGATAGCGTGAATATCGCCCGTCAAATGCAAGTTGAAATCTTCCATCGGCAATACTTGGCTATAACCGCCGCCTGCCGCGCCGCCCTTGATCCCAAAAGTAGGTCCCTGTGAGGGTTGGCGAATAGCAGTGAAAACGTTTTTTCCAAGATGTGCGCCTAAAGCCTGGCTCAAACCAACCATCGTGGTCGATTTCCCCTCACCAAGCGGAGTGGGCGTAATCGCGGTTACATCCACATATTTGCCATCAGGCACGTCTTTAAGACGATCAAGAATGCTCAGATGAACTTTTGCTTTCAGGTTTCCATAAAGCTCCAACTCTTCTGGCAAAATCCCCACTTCTTCAGCCAATTTACTAATATCTTTGATATTAGGCTGTTGCGCTTGCGCGATTGCAATATCCGTTGGGACTGGCTTCAAAAGCTCAAGGCTAACGGGGGTAAATTCAATTTTACTATTTCTATACTTAGACATTTTTTTGCTCCCAGGTAATTTTATTCGACACCTAATTTTACAAGATTTTTGTATCCTTCACAAGGTGGAGTTGTCTGACAAGTTTCCTTTTCTTTTATTCAGCGTGTCATAACTTTACTCAAACTCAATCCGTGTTCCAAGGTTTTCCCCACACAACACACTTTCCAGATTTCCTTCTTCCCTTCCTGAAAAAATCTGCACAGATAATTCAGGAATGGATTCCACAAGTTCCAACATTTGTTGGACTTTGGATAACATCCCGCCCGTCACATCTGTTGCCTGAGATTCGCCAATCCCCGCGCTGATTTTTGGATAAGACGCGGGCGAAACACGCGTGACCCTCTGCTTGCGTGCCGGAAAATCAGCGTAGATTCCATCTTCGATACCTGCCAACAAAACGCGTGTGGGACGCAGTTCTTGTGCCAAGTACACAAATAAATCTTCGGTAGAGAGAATGGTACCCCCACGCGCCTCATCAAAAACCACATCCCCGTATACGACAGGCACAACCCCGTTGGTAAACGCGTGTTTTATCTGCGCTAAATTCCATTCAACAACTTTGCCATCTTTCGCAATCACGCTAGATGAGGGTGAGATTGCCATTGCAGGGATTTTTGCCACGCGCAAAGAATCCATCACGATTTTATTTAGCTCTCTCGCTTCATGCCACACTTCGGTAAAGCCGTGCCAATACGCCCCCGCCCCCATCCTAACCTTCCCCCGAAAGGGGAAGGGACTGGTTCTCCCCCCCTCGGGGGGAGTTAGAGGGGGGAGTCCCGCTCGTGTTTTGTACTTTTTCGCGGCAACATGACCAAAAGAGCCAGAACCATGCCCAATGAGCAAAATCAAGTTGGGGTCACGCGCGCTCACATCTGCTATTTGACGGCACAGAGATGACAACACATCCACGCGCGGGGTACGCGGTCGCCCCTTATCCGTAATCAGCGATCCACCTAGTTTGAGGAAAATAAGATTATCCATATCCTAGTTTTACCACATTCTCCTTGTAGTAAGGACTTTAGTCCTTAGGAGGAAGCACTAAAGAGTTGTTG
>CAZAWS010000056.1:0-8356 GCA_964488755.1 uncultured Anaerolineaceae bacterium
TTCTATCTCTGTCCGAATATATAAATATCCAGCAGTTTTCAGAAAAAGGATGGGACGGTTTTGGATGCCCCGCAACTTGCAATAAATTGGGCATCACAGCCACAGGAAATGCAACTGTTTGTGTTTTTTTAGGTCCCGATTTTCTAGGCAACAGCATCAGAGATTATTCTCTCGCAGAGTTGTGGGAGCAGCATCTCGCGCAGGAAGATTTTTTTGTCGCCAACGATAAATGTGCAAAATGCCCCATCGTTTCTGATACAGGCGGCGGATGTCGTGCGCGCGCCTTATATTATCATCAAGATGTAAACGCCACCGATCCGCATTGTTGCGCCTTGTACGAGCAATCTCTTTTTCTCGAAAAATATAATCTTGGATTGAGAAGAGAGTTACAGCTTATTGACTAGGATTATGAAAAAGCACGCCATTTTCAGGAAGATGTAGAACCGCTTCGCGCGTGATTTGGGCTGGGGTGCTGAATCCCAAGCGTTTTCGCGGCGTGAACGAATCTGATTCCGTTTACGTCAGAAAGATGCTGATGACCAGCAAGCAAGTTGAGGTCACGCGCGGTGCGTTTTTTCATCCAAATTAAAGGAGAAGATTATGTTTATTATCTGGGGAAGTAAAAATCAATTCACTTCCAGACAGATGTTTCAATCATCCTGTATAAAAATTATAACGATAGAGTGCATCCGCTTTTAGATGCGTTGCAGTTCGGGGTATTCAAGATCCGATGTGCAACGCATCTTGCAGACGCAATGCACATCTACGCTTGGGAAATTAATACCCAAGCACACGTCCACGTTTGTGTAATTTGATCGAGGGGATGAGGAAAACGATGCCTGAGACGAAAAGAACGATGATGTCGAGCCACAGGTTGAGTTCGCCCGCTCCTAAAACAGCGTGGTTCATTAAATCTTGGGCATAAGTAAGGGGGGAAATATAGGAAATAACGCGCGCAACGGGGGACATATCGGCGAGGGGAATAAAAACGCCGCTGATGAAAAGTAGTATCCAGCGGATGAGTGTGCTGGGCATTTGCACATCGCCAGGATTATTGGTGGGGATAGAGCCGAAGATTAGTCCCATCGCTGAAAAAGTGAATGCACCCATAATAATGCCGAGAATCATCAGCGCAGGCTGGGCGACAGTGCCGTTTAGAAACACAATGCCAACAAAGGATGCTACCGCAGCTACCGCGATGGCGAAAAATGCGCCAACCGCGATTTTGCCCAAAAGGAGTGTGATGAGCGACATCGGTGCGGCAAGTAGGCGGTCGTAGGTTCCCATGCGGCGTTCGGTGGGGATAATAAAGGGACCTGCGGCTGCGGCGGTGAAGAAAATGGTGAGCGCAAGCAACCGAGCCATGCCTTCGCCGGGTGCCATTTCGCGGCGCACGGAAAAGGAAAAGAACATGAAGAAGGGCATCAGGAAGCCAAACATAATCATGCCCGGGCGCAGATAATATACTTTGATGTCTTTAAGGGTCACTGTCCAGGCTTGAGCGAATTCATCGGAGATGCGTGAGAAGTTTTTCATCGTTTGCCTCCTTTGCGGGGTTTTTTATTGGGCGCGGGCGGTGCTTTTATAGAGCCAACTTCTTGCCCCGTGACTTGCAGGAAAACATCTTCGAGGCTGGGGGCTAGGGTATTGATACTGAGAATACTGAGATTTTCTTTTTCGGCAAATTTTACCAAGTGGGGCAGTAGTATTGGTGGAGCATCAGTATAAAGCCGCCATTTATCACCAACTTTAATAACTGAGCTGACTTCGGGGAGTGCGGTCAGTTTTTTCTTTAGCTCTTCGTTCCCCCACTTAGCCTTTCCCAAAATGGGGGAGGGACTGGTTCTCCCCCCGTTCTGGGGGGCGTTAGAGGGGGGAGTGAAGGCAACTTCTACGGATTGGACTTGCTGGAAAGTTTGCTTGAGTTTTTCGGGCGTATCAATCACGGCAATTTTGCCTTGATTGATAATCGCAACACGATCGCAGAGCTGATTTGCTTCTTCGATTTGATGTGTGGTCAAAAAAACGGTCGTCCCCTCTTCGCTGAGCTGCCTAATGATTTTTTGGATGGCGCGTGCGCTTTGTGTATCTAGCCCCGGCGTTGGTTCGTCGAGAAAGAGTAGCGCAGGTTTGTGAATGATTGCCATCGCAATGCTTAATCTGCGTCTCATTCCCTTCGAGAAATTCTCGGCTTTGACATCCTTTTTCTCCCACAACCCGAAGATTTTGAGCAATTCTTCGGCGCGGGCGGCGCGAGCGGGTTTAGTCATGCGATAAAGGCGGCCGGTGAACATCAGATTATTCCACGCTGTTAATTCGGTGTAGACGTTGGATTCTTCGGGAACAAGTCCAATTTGACGTTTGGCTGGGTACGCGTCGTGAGCAAGATCGTGTCCCAAAACAATAATCTGCCCCTCGCTGGGCGTGAGCAGAGATGTCAGCATTCGTTGCGTGGTGGATTTTCCCGCGCCGTTCGGTCCGAGAAACCCAAAGATTTCACCTTTCTCTACGGTGAAGTTAATCTTATCCACCGCGAGGAAAGCTTGCCCTGAGCCTGACGAAGGGTAGTATTTTGTTAAGTTTTTTACTTCGATTGCATTGGTCATAATGGGTACTGTCTCCAATTGTTTTTTGAAATGCAGGGGCGTATCCTTGCGGTCGCCCAACTGAGCAAAAGCGAGTCTTGCCTCTACCCCAAATTAATAATTTCAAGTGTTTCTTCTACCAAAAATTGATTGAGTTTATCACAAGATGAACTGTTCCTAAATTCGCTAAACACATCCCAATTTTCAAAATCTTTACCAGTAATTCTTGAGCATTCAAAACACTCAAATTCTTTGATAAATTTGCTAACCAGAATTCTTGCTTTGCTGAAAAACTCTGAATCCATTGCTCTGTAGATGTTTTTTAACTTAGCGGGGTCTGTATTTTGGGTGTCGAGTGCATATTTGAGTCCCAGTGCCATGAGCGCGCCGGAGAGCGCACCACATCCGCCGCCAGATAATCCTATACCACCATCCAAAGCTACAGATATTTGTTCTAGTTCTTCGTTGCCAATGCCCGTTTTTTCTCTAATTTCTCTAAGTATTTTTTGAGCGCAATGTTCGTTTCCCTCACCCCTAACCCCTCTCCCCAAAACGGGAGAGGGGAACACAGTCCCTTCCCCCGTCTTTGGGGGAAGGCTAGGATGGGGGGAGTATTTCTCAACAAAATATGCCATGCTTTTATCAGCACGAGCGACACATCCCTTTGCTTTTTGCGGATTAAGTAACCCAAGCACGGTAATTCTTTCATAATTAAGCTCTTTTCTTTCACGGCAGAGCGATGTGCTGAATTTATTCTCAAACCAAGAAACGTTTTCTTTTACTTCATTTAAAAGTTGAATTTCATCTTCAAGAGTCCACTTTCCTGCTAATTCTTTGTTTCTAATCATAGCAGAGCTAATCGCTCCGCCAATCACAACACCACAGGTTGAGCCATTATTCAAAATTCCGCCAGCGAGACCAGTTAATGCCATAATGAGATCATCGTTTTTGATCTCTTGCATATCCTGCAAGGGAATTACTTGCGACTTGGCACAGTTAAAAGTGGTAAAGAGTAGCTTCTTTGATTGTTTGCTGTAAGAGTTTGATTTCAAAATAATTTAAAAAACCAGACATCAGATGTCAGACTTAAGATTTTTTTCAAAAACCGAAGTCTTATATCTGATGTCTAAAGTCTCATCTCTTTTGATAAGTCGAAATACTTACGCCATTAAAGGTTCTTCTACTATCTCTAATAAGTTTAAACTTATCTGTTTTTATCAAGCTATTTAAGCCATCATTTGCTATATATCCTTTGAAGTTACGATAATGCTCTCCACCTGCAATGCGTTCAATTAAATCAATTCCCATTTTGCCAAGTTTTGTTGTTTTTTCATCAAAAGTATAATCAACAATCAGAACAACACCCTTTTCCTTGATAAGTCGATGCGCTTCTTTTACCAGCTTTTCTTGCGTTTCTCTATTTTTTTCATGAATCGCAAAACTGAGCATAACAATATCGAATGAGGCATCATCAAAACTTGTTTTTGTAGCATCCTCGGTATAAATTTCAATTGGATGCCCCCCTTTTCTTGCCACATTTAGCATCGCTTCTGAAAGATCAAGACAATGCAGATGCTTGAATCCATTTTTGGACAGTAATTTAAGCTGATTTCCCGTGCCACAGCATAGATCTAAAATTACGCTGTCTTTGTGTTGTGAAAGCTCATCCATCACGGCTAATCTTATGGGGTTAATAGCTAAATAGAGCATTGGGTCATAGATTTTTGCTGAGGAAATGTATTCTTCTTTCATTTTTTGCTCCTGAGATTCCTTTTGCACATTCAGTAGTTTTATGATGATAACCCAAGTCACAATTCGGATAGCCATTGCAATAAGGCTAAATATAGAAACTATGCCGCTATAAGAAATTAGCAGAAATAAGGTCACGGCACTATGACTGATGAGGGTTGCGATAGAGATAGGGAGCGCGAAGCGGGAGTTCTTCCAGATTAGTATCGTGCTGAGGAAAACAGCCATCAAGCCCAAAACAAGGTTGTAGACGGGCAACCATCCGATAACGTAGTAGGGCATTTTTTGTCCAAGAAATGCCACGCGTACGCCAATGAAGACTGCCATCGCTCCTATAACGAGAGAGAGAATAGTTGCAATTTTAGTGTGTTTCATTATCGTGAAGCGTTAGCTTTTTCCTTCTTGCGTTTTGCACGCTGTTTTTTTACAATATACGGGATAAAGTATAAATATGCGCCTGAGAGTGCCAAATAGAAAATTAACAATTGCTGAGCCATTTCAATGCCTGATGGAAGTGTGAAATATGCGCCTTTGGTAATTTTTACAAAAAGCATTAGGGGGATAGATGCAAATGTTGGAACAGATACCCAGCGGTGAGTTTTGCGTGACCATTTGTTGAAAAATTTCATGATTTATGTTTCTCCTTAAATTTTGTTTTCTGCTGCATTGAGTGCTTTTTCAAGCAGGCTTACTAAGTTTTCTCTTTCTTCGGGTTCTAACCCGCTCAAAAGCTTTTCAAATTTTTGACAGTGGAACTTGCGCGCGCGTTCAAGGATTTTCTCGCCTTTTGGCGTGAGAAAAAGTTGCACAGCGCGACCGTCCTTGGGGTGAGGCTTGCGAGCGATTAATTTGCTTTTTTCTAGCTGACGCACGCTAATACTTACCGTAGGTGTTGAGAGTTTTACTGCCTCAGCCATCTCTTGAATCCCGCAATCGGGATTGTTTGCTACATACTCAATCAAAGCCAGATGAGAGGGGGAAATCAATTCACCTTCTACGGGAACGTCCCCAGCACCTAAACGGCGCAATCGACTCGCTAATTTCTGGAATCTTGTAGACGTTTCTTCAAGATTGTTTTTCATTACGTTCACCTCTGTATAGTTAGTTAGCAAAACTAACTATATCTCTTGTGCTAGATAATGTCAACGGTAATTAGATGAGTGTTTTTTAATAGAAAAACCCTGTGCCTTTATCAAAGACACAGGGTTTAGGGAGAGGTGCGTTTAGGGTTAGCCGAGTTTTAGCACAACCGTATCTTCAACAGCGCAAGTCTCCACACACTCCAAACATTGGATGCACTCTAAATTACGCATATTATCGGGGATAGCGGGAATATCTACGGGACATTCTGTGTCGCAACGACCACAAGCCGTGCATTTATTTTTATCAATTGTCACGCGTAGTGGGGCAAATTTATTTGTGATTGCCAAAAAAGCACCCAGCGGGCAGAGATATTTGCACCAGAAGCGTTTAATCAACATCGAGGTAAAGATAAATGTGAGCAAAACACTGGCAAGCAGAGGCGTAAGCTGAAAGCTAAATACCGCACGAGCAGGGCAAATTTCTCGCAGTGGGGGATAGATTGTCCACGTGCTGGCGATGAGGACTATCAGGAGGACAACATATTTGAGATAGCGGGCATATTTATCTACTTTGGGAGGTAACTCCATCGGGAATTTCGTTTTGCGCCGTTTCCCGCGTATATGACGCTTGCCTCCGCCGCTCAAGCGACGTGCCCAGCCCGCGAACATATCCTGCAATGTGCCAAGTGGACACATCCAGCCGCAAAAGGAGCGTCCCGAAAGTAGAGAGACACCCAAGACGCCAATCAAGATGGCGAAGTTGAGAAGGTTTGTTGTTTTGAGCGTTTCTCCCGTAGTGATATAACGAAAAAAAGTTTCGATGCCGCCCATCGGGCAGAACACGTCAAATGCGCCACCTGTTGATTCTCGCCCCGGCATGATGTGGCGTAAACCGAGTAAAACAGTAATGAATAGAAAAATCCGTTGGATAATACCGCGGACTTTAGTGATCGAACTGCGTTCTTTATTTTGTTTTTTTGCCATAAGTGTAGTGGCTTCCTAAGTCTCCAAAGGTATAGAAGACCTTTGGAGACTTTTCACGAGGGGATGCTAAAGGCCAGATAGATGCTAATGGGCTGGCGTCAAGCCGAGGGCAAGGGCGATTACGGTACAGACCACGAGGGTGGTAATAATAATGATGGGGTAATCATATTTATCTACTTTCATGCATATTCTCCCATCATCCTATTTGTTTGTTTTGCCATGCTTCAATCATTTTTGTTGTCTTAGGCATGAGCATATAGATCAATAATCCTGTACCCATCAGTGGAGCGACTAAGAACATGGAGAAGCGTCCTTGAATGATAACATCCGTTATCCCAACGGGGAATCCGCCAAACATGGACATTGCCGCTGCAAAAACGCCGAGTGGGAGTGTATGGGATTTGCCTTTGACCAGTGCGTAGATGAAGAATGCCCAGACAATTGCGCCTAGCCAGTTTACCAATTGAGACATGGCATACATCGAAGCGATAAAGCCTTTTTCTTCAGTTTGGTAGCGGGAGATGGCACCAACACCGTCAATATAGGTGAGCACATAAGCTAATCCACTGATGAAGGCGAAGATGATGATTTTGTTATCTACACCGCCGATGAGGAGCATCCCGAACCAAAGCACGAGGGCGATCAGGAAAACCCATAAGGTGGGGGTGGGCAAACCGATGCTGGCGGGCGGAATCATGGGGAAGAATCCAGAAAGGAGCTGTATGGTGGCGGCAACTGTGCCAAATCCCCAAGCCCAATCTGCTTTTTGGGTGAAGCCGTAAAGAACCATCACCCAAAGTGCGCCTGCTGAGACACCTACCCAACTGAGCATAGCAAAAACGATTCGTACAGTAATCGCTTCATCGGGGCGTTCGCCAGCGATTTTGCCATCGATGTTGACTTGATAGATGCTAGAGAGAAGGAAGAGAATTAGCAATCCGGTAAATATACCAGCTATGGAGAGAATAACACCAAGTTTGTGGTTGTTTTTTAGATTTTTCATTATATTTCCTGGATAAAGAGAATAAAAAGCGCAATCTGCTCCCTTTAGATGTAGACTGCGCTTTTAGTGCTTATATTTTTATGCGCGTCTGGCTTTATTCGACATCTTCCTCTGTAATCAGTCGCTTTTGGAAATACGGGACCAACATGAAGACCAAAACACCGACTGCAAGAATGGAACCGTAGAGATAATCCAATGTTTTAGTGCGGAAGAACTGGGTGGGGATGTTAATCATCAGAATGGTGATCGAGGGAATAATTGCGAGCCACCAGCCCTTGCGTTTGCCCACTGCAATGAGCGAAATGGACATAAAGAGGAGGACTACAGAAATCCAGTTGACTTCGCCCGCCCAGCGGAAGAGCCAGAAGGTCCAGTCTGGAGGATAGAAGGGATACATAACGCGGGTAGCCATAGTGCGCTGTGCGCCGATACCGATGGTGAAGGCGTGGGTAATGAGCATTCCGATGAAAGTCAATGCGCCAAATTGTGTCCATTTGACAGATTTCTCTCCTGCACGGAGGAAAATGAAAGCCCAGTAACCTGTCAGCCCGAACATTGAAATAACCATCGGCAAGGGGAAACCATCAACCCAACTGACGTAAGGCAGGAACATATACATGCCGCCGATGGAGGGCAGTGCGAAGAGGCTCATTGCAAGTGGAAAAGTCCACTCAGAGCCTTTTTTTATTTCCTGCGAGATGATAATTAAGGTTGCCCCAGCTACGAAGATAACTGCTCGCCATGCCGTGTAGGTGAAGTCAAATAGTGGCAATCCGCTAGAGAAAAGAGGGAAACCATCCTCAATATGAGCATTAAGGTCAAAAAGCACTCGCTCAAGGGATGTTTGCACGATGAAAGGGATGATATAAGCCATAATCAAACCAAGCACAATTGCAATATAGGACATGATAGTACGGTTCTTTTGTGAAGTTTCTTTCATTTTATGCCTCCTA
>CAZAWS010000057.1:0-2541 GCA_964488755.1 uncultured Anaerolineaceae bacterium
CAAAAAAGTTTTTAAAACCCGCGAAAATCTGTCTAATCCGTAAAATCCGCGTTCTATTTTGAAACCCCTGAACGCTTACCATTTATTTTACTACATTTCTTTTTGGTACCATTCTACCCCAAAACATCCTCATTAATAACTCCGCCCGCCAAAACGCGACTCCCGCCATGCCGTGCGCCAGCACCGCGAAGAGGGGTGGTTTTTCGTAGGTGTAATATGTCCAGCACTCGCGGGTTGTGCCCCATAGTTCGAGAAAATAACCTAAAACAGCCCCTGCTATAAAGGTGATGATAGCAAGCCGATAATTGGTGGGTGAGATGATGAGGAGCACAACCAGCAAAACCGAAATAATGGTGTAGCTTTTGTCAAAAGTAGGGGCAACAAATTTGAGCATTAGAGCGAAAAAGGAAATAAATATTATCCAGTAGATTGTTTTTAACTGCCAAGGTCGCAGGTATGCTTGCCAAGATAAAAAAGGTTTTTCTTCGTGAACATTTGTGTGTTTTGTGTTTGAAAAAGATAATAATCCCACCATACGATTAATTGTCAGAGCCGCAATGGGCCAGGCAGGGATTATCCACAAAGGCGGTCTTTCGGCGGTGTAATAGTGCCAAAGATTCGTCTGAGTTCCCCACGATTCGATGGCAAGTCCGCCAACCGCCGCAACAAAGATGGTGAGCGAATCCCGCGCTAAATTCGCGCGCGTCACGATGGCTATACTCATGAAAAGAAAAATGCCGATGAGCAACCAATCTATATAAAGCCACCACGCGCCATGCCAATCTACATAAGATAAAACTTCTTCGGCGAGGGGATACCAGATGTAGATGATTAATCCTATCGTCAGAAAAAAGATGCTCAGCAAGATGCTACTGTCACGCGTCCAGCCGATAAAGTGGGTGATTTTATTCTTCATCAAACTCGATTTCTACGTTCATCCCCCAACGCAAACCGTCTGGAATTTCATCTAGTTGTAGGGTGGCGGTGTAAAGCATGTCGTTATTTTCGGGCGTAGCGCGGGGTGCCAGCGCAGTGATTTTGGCAGGAATTTCGAGATTGAGAGCCTCAATAAAAACCAACGCATTTTGCCCGATTTCTAGCGCAACAATTTCACGTTCGCTGAGATTGGTGGTTTTGATGAGCAAATTTGAAAGGTCGGCGAGCAAGATCACCTTTTGATGTGGGTTGAGATAGGCACCAAGTGTGGCTTCGTTTGTGATAATCGTTGCATCGTAAGGCGCGTGCAAAATGACCTCATCTTTTTCGGCGAGCGTTCTTTGCCAACTCGCTTTTTTCTCCAAAACCAACGCCTCCGCCATCCAACGCCGCTCTGGGGGCTTGTCACGGGGGCGTTTCCAATACTCATATTCGGCTTCAACAACTGCCAAACCAGCTTTGGCTTCCATTACGGCACTGTCTAAATCGGGATTGTGGATAACGAGTAAAGTTTCACCCTTTTTTACAAAATCGCCTTCATTTTTGGATATTTGGATGACTGTGCCGGGCACCAAAAAAGCAAGCTGGGATTGCTCTGCGGGGACGACTACGCCCTCAATAACCTCCGCTTCGCGCGTGTTTTCGGCTTGCGTGTAGGCAATAGGCGTGGGTGCGACTTCAACAGGATGCGCGGAAGTGCAACTGGCGATGAAAAGAAGTAAAGGCAAAAGGGGAAATATCTTTTTCATTATTGCCTACTCTTCACTTTCTGGCATGATCTCAACTTCTGCGCTCATGCCCCAGCGCAAATTTTCTGGGATAGCGTCAATGCTAACCGTGACGGTATAAACTACATCCCCACCAAGCGTATTTGCCTGTGTTGCGATTTCGCTCACTTCGCCCTTCACTTTTTGGTTAAGTGCCTCAAAATAGATTTCTGCTTTTTGCCCAACTTTCACATTGGGTACATCTTTTTCACCTAAATCGGTAGTTTCAACTTGCATTTTGCTCAAATCGCCAATGGTGACCACAATTAAGCCCGGTGTTACGGTTTCGCCTACAGCAATATCTACGGCTACAACAGTGCCAGAGATAGGCGTTTTTAAGCTTGCCTGATTTAATCGCTCAAGTGCAACGGCTGATACCGATTGTCTGCGCTCTACTTCTGCTTCGGCGGCGGCAATATCTTCGTGTGCGTATTCATAGCTTCTTTTTAGATAACGGACGCGATATTCGGCAGACATGATGCTGGCAGTTGCCTGATTTAAATTTTCTTGCAGTATAGGGGTTTCTAGTTGTGCGATTTTATCCCCTGCTCGAACTTGGTCGCCGACCTGAACATTGACCGCTTCAATGCGCCCTGTAAGCGGGAAACTTAATTGAATGCTATTTTGCGGCACCACCACAGCCGAGGCGCGGATGCTCTCTTCGCCCGAATCTGGTGCAGGGGCATCCTCAGCGGCGATATCTTCTTCTGCTATATTATCCAGCATAACAGTTGGGATGGCAGTTGGTTCAGCCCCAAACCCCGCACAAGCGGAGAGAAGGAGGGGGAGAAGGAGTATAAGGTAGGTGATTTTTTGATTTTTCATTTTTTTAGAAGTA
>CAZAWS010000057.1:2641-8354 GCA_964488755.1 uncultured Anaerolineaceae bacterium
GGGGAGAAGGAGTATAAGGTAGGTGATTTTTTGATTTTTCATTTTTTTAGAAGTATATTAAAAACGGACATAATTTTTCATTATCGGCACCGTGCGGGGATTAATCCCCTACTCAGTTCATGGAGAAGCCCTTCGGGCTAGAATTCAGTCCAGCGGACTTTCATGTGCTGAGCAGGTGGCTTTAGCCCCGCTCAATCCCAACCATATCAAAGTGAAAGTTTATGACCGCGCCAAGTATAGCAAGGGTTTCAAGGGTGACAAGTTTTTAGGCAATACTTTCATCTTTCTCAATTTGCCCATCACGCAAGGTGACAACGCGTTTTGCATATTTAATAACGCGTGGGTCGTGCGTAGCAAAAACGAAGGTGGTATTTGTTTCTTCGTTGAGCTTTTTCATAATATCCATAATTTGTTCGCCGTTTTTTGTATCTAGGTTGGCTGTAGGCTCATCGGCGAGAATTAGGAGCGGGTCAACAGCAAGGGCGCGGGCAACCGCGACGCGCTGTTGCTGACCGCCGCTCATCTGGTCTGGGCGATGCTTGGCGCGGTCGGTGAGACCTACTGCATCCAATAATTCCATCACGCGAGATTTCTGATTTTTTTTGCCCATGAGCAAAAGGGGTAATTCTACATTTTCATACGCTGTGAGGGTGGGGATGAGTGCGAAGAATTGAAAGATGAAGCCGATTGTGCCTTTGCGTAAATCGGCGCGTTGATTGCGATTCATCTTTGTAACTTCTTCGTTATTGATAAAAATCTTTCCAGAAGTGGGCAGGTCGAGACAGCCTACCATTTGTAAAAGAGTCGTTTTTCCAGAACCAGAGGGACCGACCAATGTGGTAAATTCACCTTCATTAATACTCAAATCAACGCCGCGGAGAGCGTGGGTTTCTACTTCACCGACTAGATAAGTGCGGGTTATGTCTGTAAGTTTTGCGATTTCCATGAGAATTTTCCTTAATTAGTGCTGTGCAATGCGTCTACAGGCTCTAATTTTGCCGCCTGTGAAGCGGGATAGTATCCAGAAAGAATGGTGATGATAAGTGCCGCGAGGCTTACGCTGATTGCGTCACCAATGGTGGGGTAGGGATAAATTGAGTTGCCGAGCATAATCCCTGATTTTGCGGATATGCCCATATCGCCAAAATAAAAACCGACTTGGGCATAGTAAAGAACGACGGGTACACCGATGGCTAATCCGATAAGAACGCCGCCAAGTCCTAATAAAGTGGCTTCTGTAAGAAAGAGAGCTTTGATTTGCCTGCTCTTCATCCCAAGTGCGCCCAAAATGCCCATTTCACGGGTGCGTTCATAAACAGCCATCAAAAGCGTATTCATAATCACCGTTGCGGTAACGCCTAAAACCATCATATTGAAGAAGAACATCATGGCATTAGATAATTCCATAACAATTATGAAGAGTTTGTTGATTTCTTCCCAGTCTTCAATAATATATTGAGATGATTGGAGGGCATCTTTTACTGCTGCGGTGTCGTCCATGTCGTATAGAAGAATATAGACCATGCTGGCATAATTTTCAGTGCGTGTGATCGTTTGCGCTTTTTCTAGGGGCATGAAAATAGTTGCTTTATCGTAGCCCGGGGTGTCTGTAGAGTAAACGCCGCGAATAGTGAAACTCTGCTCATCGGTATCACCTTCTGAGGTATTAATGATGAGATTAATGGTATCACCGGGATTGAGATTTAGATTCTCTGAAAGCGGTAAGCCAATTAGGACACCTTCGCGGTCATCAGCTTCAAGAAACTCGCCCGCGACCAAGCCATCCCGATATGGAGCATTGGTTACTGATGGCGGGTCTATGCCAATAATTTGTATGCCAATAGTTTCATTTTTATAAGCTAAAATGCCGCTGGCATTCAGGCGAGGTGCCGCAGATTTGACCTCAGCAATTTTTTCAATTTGACTTGAGATTGCCAGTGGTGCTTCGATCATATCTGTCCGTTTTAGGCTCATATTTTCATCTTTATAATCTTGTGTGTGAACTTGTAAATGTCCTGTACGCAGATTGATATTGAGTTCAAGCGCACCGCGCATTTCACCGCGAATGGTAGCAGACATGAGAAGTAATAGGGCTGTTCCCATCGCGATTGCAATCGCAGAGAGGGCAGTGCGGCGGCGGTTGCGCCCCAGATTTCGTAGTGACATTTTGAATATATAGTTCATAGTGAACTCCGAGTGTTATGTGTCATGTACCACGTGACACGTAAATACTTGACACATAAACACACTTAAACGTGATGCAGAGCTTCCGCAGGTTCGCGGCGAGATGCTTCAATGGCGGGGTATAACGCGGCTAGTGAGGATATTAGCGCAACCATGCCGGCACGTTGTAGTGTCAGATTAATATCAAAGGTGGGATAAATATGCGTGCCCATCAATGCCAGATAATCCATCATATCTACAGCAAATCCGTAGTTTATGCCGTAAATACCTAAAACTAGGGTGATTAAATATCCCATAATTGTCCCTACCACTGCGCCTACGATTCCAATCATGATGCCTTCAAGTAGAAAAAGAAATGATATTTGCCGAGGCTTAAGCCCAATGGCACCGAGCAAGCCGATTTCACGCGTGCGCTCGTAGATCGCCATCAGCAAGATGTTGAAGATGCCAATTGCGGCGATGCTCAAAATCACGACGCTGAATCCCGTCATCACAGCATTTTTCATCGCCATTGTTGAACTTAGTTCAGGAATGGCAGTCTCCCAGGTGGTGATTTCGTATCCCGTTATTGAATCTTCGAGTGCTTCTACGATGGGGGCTTCTTTGCCAGTGACCTCGGTGTAGACGATGACTTCGGTGATGTTTTCGTCTAAATCGTAAAGGTTTTGCGCTTCACTGAGCGAAATATATAGTCCCTGACGTTCGAGAGAAGTCAGGTTGATGTCGTAGATACCGACAACGGTCATGGTGCGTTTTCGCATCTCTTCGTGAACGGATTTCCCGCTCATTGAAATACGATCGTCTACACCGATTTCCAGTGCATCAGCCAGCCCTTTGCCGATGAAAATCACATCTTCATCATCTGCTTTTAGAAGCCGCCCATCTGCGAGAAACTCTTCTTGAAAAATGGGATTAACGGAAGCCTCAATCTCAGGCTCAATGCCATAAATACTTATAGGAAATGAGCCAGCTCGATTAGTGACTAAGCCGCCCGTGTTGGCATGGCGCAAAACAGCTTCTACACCGGGTTGCGCCTGACCAGCCTGAACGACATCTAATCCATCGCCCATAGGCAACATGGGGTTTGCGCTATAAGAATCTTCGTAACCAACTGCCCGAATTTGGATATTTCCGCCGCTAAGTTTAATGGCGTTGCCATAAACAGCGGTTTCAAAACCAAGTATCATGCTATCGTACATGACAAGGAAGGACATCATCATCCCCATTGCCATCACTACAATTAGTGTTCTGCGCTTGTTGCGCCAAAGATTGCGCCAGGCTAATTTGAAAAGTAGCATAATTTGCTCCTTCTTTTAGGATCTTCACCGTTAAATTCTTGCACATCATGCCGATACAGTGCAAATAATAAGAAAATTAAACACTAAGGTCACGAAGAAAGCACAAAGGAAAAACTTTTATGTTTTTTTCTTAGAGAACCTTGGTGAACTTTGTGTTTAAAACTTTTTGGATTCGGCTTCTCCGAGCTAGGCATTTTTCTCAAATTCCGATTCGGTTTTTCGCAAGCCATATTCCATTACGTATAAAAGTTTGTCTATTCTTTCTTGGGTCTCTGCCGAGCGCACCCATTCCATAATATCTTCTTGCTTCATCCCTTCGTCAAAAATATACGTGGTGATTGTGTTTTGCCACGTTTCCATAACCATAATCGCTAATTCAACATCTATGCTTGGGTCAATCTCTCCACGCTCACGGGCTTCGTTAATCATTAGCTCAAAAAAATCTCTTGTTTTTTCACGTACATCTTCAAAATACTCGCTAAAAAACAATCTTTCACCTAGCAATACGCGGCTCACTGCTTGCGCCATATTTGGGTGGGTAGAATTAAACGCCATCCCAACTTTGACCATCCAGCGATAATACTCAAAAAGTCCTATCTGCATACTGGGTGGTTTTTTATCTTGAAAATATACCCTTTTTTCGGCTTCAAGCAATGACACTAGGTACATAAAAAGGTCGTGCTTATCATCAAAATACTGGTAAAAACTACCCTTTGAAATTTTGCTATTTTCTATAATCCGATTTGTAGACGCGTTCTCTAAGCCGTGTTCCATGAACTCATTCACCGCGGCATTAATAATGACGTTGCGTTTTTCTGAGGGGAGGTTAAGAAAGGTTTGTTTAGGCATAGGATGATATGACTTGCTGGTCATGTGACTAGGTGGTCATATTCTAATCCCGTTTTTTTCTATGTCAAGGGATGAAAATCACGCTACGCGCGTGACCTCAACTTGCTGAGGCTTCGAGAGGCTTGGGTGCGGCTCAAGCGTCTTAACCAAAAAGACCACCACAAAATGTGATGGTCTTAATAATGTGCCTTTGCTCTAGCCGCTGTTCTCAGCGGCGGTGCGTGCAAGATTTACCGTTCTAACGCCTCATCAAAAAACGCGTTCATCTTCCCCGCATATTCTTCGGGGTAAAGGAACATGGCTTCAACATGTCGTGCACCTTCGATAATCCATAAATCTGCCGCAGAATCGGTAGCTTCGTGTAGTGTATAGGCAGATGAGACGTTAATCCACTCATCTTCTGTGCCATGCGTAATTGTCATAGGACGATTAGCGTGATTTTTTATTGATTTAGCGGGACTGATTTCATTTAAATCGTAGCCATCTAATTTGGCAACGAGTATAACTGCGCTTTTCATAAAGGCAGGTAAGCCATTCATAGCAAGTTGATCTTCTAAAACTGTGGGGAGGTCAGAGAAAGATGAATCAGACCAAAGTGCGGCGATATTTTCTTCTGCGCCAAATGCGTTGACGCTGGTCGCCGCGCCCATAGATACGCCCATAATGCCGATAGATTCTGGTGCGTAGCCTTGCGTTATGAGCCAATCATAAGCACCAAGAGCATCTTTATATTCGTCTGTGCCTGTATAGCGTCCGCCTACTACTTCTGAATCGCCGTGGTTGCGTAAATCTATTAGAAGAACATCAAAGCCATTATTTGCCAACATGCCGGCTGGCAATAATACGGATGTGTTCCGCTTGCAAACATCGCCACCATGAATAACAATGATGACTCTCTCTGAGGGCGTGGAAGCGGGCACAAACCAACCGCTGACGCGAATCCCATCCTCGCGGGCGGGGAATTCTACATCTTCGTAGCTCTCCATTAGATAGGGGCTAACGTCTATGTCAATTTCAGGATAATCGTATTCGCCTTCAAAATAAGTGGGCGTGAAATCTCGCCTGCCATCCATATAGACGCTTTCGCATTTGGGATGTGCGATAGTCATTGTGTCGTAGATATAATAGCCAAGAGCAAAATAGGCTATGGTGGTGAGTAGAATTAGGATGGCTATAACGATTAGGGCTTTTTTCATATCTCTTTTGGTCTCCACATATTTTCGAGGTGCCGTATTTTATCATGTAAATCTTGATGAAAATATGTGCGCTATTCTGGCGGGAATGACAATGTTTTGTTGGTAGCCTTGCCCTGCCCCCATCCTACAGTTCAAAAGCCAATTGAGGGCAATCAAGTTCAAATTTACGCGTGGTGCGGGGGTTCA
>CAZAWS010000058.1:0-8291 GCA_964488755.1 uncultured Anaerolineaceae bacterium
GCAGATAAATAGGATATTTCTTGACGAAAAGCCACAAAAGAATGTCTTGAAAAAGTTTTTAAATCAGCGTTTATCCTGTTCATCTGTGGTAAGTTTTTTTGTTTGATGCAGTTTCTTCTAAAGATGTACGGTAGTGAAATAATTAAAGAACAGGCATTTTCCTATTCCACTTTTTCCCAAACTGTTGAGATACTTCCATCCTCAGATAAGATCGTCAACATACCACCCTCAATCTCAAAAGTGTGTGAATTGCTGAGAAGCATCATCATAGTAGTTTCTTGTTGCATCAACGCATCATCAATACACGCCATTAAAGTCGTCATCAGCGGACCTATAACCAGCTTATCTCCCGACACTTTATAAGTGCCTGAGAGTTGATTACATCCAACATTGCCGCTCAGCGTGCCCTCTGCGTCAAAAGAAATAATCGCCTCTGTATTTGACACAGCCAAAGTTTGTGCGTCTACTTCACCATAAGAGACCAACTTCCAGCTTGTGTCACTTATCGGATTTTCCCCCGCACAGGCGGTTAACAGAAATGTGAATAAAAATAGCCAAAAGAGTTTTTTTTGCATCAGACACCTCATAATCTAGATTGGTTTTAGAGAACACTATCATATATCAAACGTGATTCACTTCTTTCAAAAACTGGGGAGAATTTAATCCCCGTTCTAAGACATAGGTTAAATAAAATTGCATGAGATTTTCCACATCTGTTCTTATTTTAGGATCGGGATTAGCGCGCTGCGCGTCCGAATAAGAACTACGCTGAAAATGACGCAAATACCTGACTTCATCAACAGAGACGGAACGCGCGTGATTTAGGCTTACTCCGCATTGTGGACACAAGATTCCCCCCTGAGCCGCGGAAAAGAATTGGTTTTGCGCCTTAATCTCGGTTTCGCAATTTGCACAGTGAAAAAGTTGAGGACGAAAACCAAGGTAATCGAGTAGGCGCATTTCATAGTAGCGAAGGATGAGCCAAATATCGTCTCCGCGTGTTAGGCGTATGAGGCTGTTTTCTAGCAAAGAAAAAATGCTAGGATTTATCTCTTCTTCGTCATAGGTGAATCGGTCGAGCAGTTCAAGAAGATAAGAGGCATTCCCCGTTAGATTTAAGTTTTCGCGTAGTGGTAAAAAAGCGTTGACGGTCTCTGCCTGAGTGATGATATAGGGACCTTTAGCGCGCGCCAGTTGAAGCCTAATATGTGTAAAAGGTTGGAGATGCCCCGCCTTGCGTGAGCGGATTTTACGCGCCCCTTTTGCCACCGCGCGGATTTTGCCCCGTTCTTTGGTGTAGAGCGTTATTATACGGTCTGCTTCACCCCAATCTTTGTGACGAAGGACGATTGCTTCTACGGTGAATGAGCGGGGGGATTTCATGGGGTGAAACGTAAAGAAAAGATTTTCATTGTGTGAAATCCTTCGCGCCAAAAGAGCGGGGTAATAATGCTTCTACGGTTGTTTCTTCTAGTAAACTGTTTTCACCATTGGCGATGTAGACGATGATATCTAGCCCAAATTCGGCGAGGACTTGCCTACATGAACCGCAAGGAGAGCCGCCGTTATCGGTGACGACAGCGATGGCTTCAAACTCTCGCTCTCCTTCGGAGACGGCTTTGAATATCGCCACTCTTTCGGCGCAGAGGGTGAGGGGGTAAACCGCATTTTCTACATTTACGCCGGTATAGATTTTTCCACTTTTGCCGAGTAATGCCGCACCGACTGCATAGTTAGAGTACTTCGCATAGGCGTTTTTCCGAATCTCATTTGCAAGAGTGATTAGTTCTTGAGAAGTATTATTCTTTGTTTTTTTCATCTTTGCTCTCTTCTTTTGTGTAGATTGCTTCATCCACCACGCGAACGCGGCGGATGCGTCTGTCGGCAACCTGCTCGATGGTCAGTAGCAAGCCTTGTTCACGGATGTTTTCGCCGCCTTTTGGCACGCGTCCCAGTTTCTCGTAGAGAAATCCTGCTAGGGTATCCGCATCGCCTTCGGGTAAATTCTTCCCAGTAATGTCGGCAAAATCGTCCAGGTCTATGCGTCCACGGAAGATATATTCGCCCTTGTTGATTACTTCATGGTCTTTTTCTTCTAACTCATCGTATTCATCTTGAATTTCACCGATAATTTCTTCGATAATATCTTCGAGAGATACGATGCCAGAAACGCCGCCATACTCATCTACTACGATTGCCAAATGACGGCGATTTTTTTGCATTTCGGCGAGGAGGTCATCGGCTTTTTTTGTTTCGGGGGTGAAGTATGCTTTACGCAAGAGCGTGCGAAGATTGACATCTTTTTTGCCAGATCGAAGCGTAGCGAGAAGGTCTTTGGCGTAAAGAAAGCCAAGTATATTGTCTATACTATCTTCGTAAAAAGGCAGACGTGAGAAGCCAGAATCGAGAAATACCTGCACAGCAGAGTTGAGAGTGGTTTCAGCTTCGTCTAGGGCGATAACGTCTATGCGAGGCACCATAATTTCGCGCGCAATCCTTTTGCCAAAGTCCATAATCTCTGAAATCATGCGCTTTTCTTTTGGCTCTAACTCTTTATTTTCTTCTGATTCTATCCAAATTTTAAGCTCGTCTTCGGTAATTTGGCTGAGCGAGGCTCTAGATGGATGACGTGCCCCAAGCATTAAGAGGGGCAAAATGACAAAGGGTGTAAAAAGAAAGACTAAAATTTTTGCGAAAAAGCTAAGTCTTTTTGCCCATTTTACGGCATTTTTTAGTGCCATTGCTTCGATTTTAAATTCAACAAAGAGCATAAGCATTGTGATTAAAATTATCCCCAATAATTGAAAAATCCAAGCAAGCTGAATACTGCCGAGCCAATTTTGCAAAAGTAGAAAACTTGAAATCGCAATGCCAAAGCGCATAAAAGTTTGGCTTAATCGCAAAACCGCGCCGAAGCGGGGATTTTCTTTGAGTTTGAAAAGATTTTCAGCCCTTTTATTTAGGTCGGTTCTTTGGATTGAGCGTATATTAGAGAAGCTGACGCGCGTAGCGGCAATGAGCAAATCTAAGATAATTAGTAGAACTATGGTGAAAATGCCCCATTCTGGTTTAATCAAGTTTATTTCCTTTAGAATCCACGAAGGGATACGAAATAGCACAAAGAAAGATTAATCTTTGTGTGGTTTTATGAAATTTCTATTCTAGCCACCTGATAGTTTCATTTTTGAAGGTGGTTGAGTAGTCCGTAGCGGTAGCGGAGGGCGTATCGAAACCACGAAATAGCTAAATTTATACAAGCCGTTGGTTTCGATACGGCGAAAAGCATCGCCGCTCAGTAGCCACTCAACCAACTATGCGCTTTTTTATGAAACTGTCAGGTAGCTAGTTTTCTATTTATTATTCTGTAAGTTTTTTATAGATCGTGCCGGCATTCCTACCGCCAGCCGATCTTCTTTTATATCTTTTGTCACCACCGCTCCCGCGCCCGTTCTGGCACGATCGCCGATTTTTAGCGGAGCAATCAACATGGTGTCACTGCCTATAAACACGCCCTCTCCAATCTCGGTGTGATGTTTGTTTTCGCCGTCATAATTGCAGGTAATTGTCCCTGCGCCTATATTCGTCTCTGCGCCGATGGTGGCATTGCCTATATAAGAGAAATGCCCCATCTTCACGCCCTCGCCTAAGTGAGAGTCTTTTACTTCGCCAAAATTGCCAATATGCACGCCTTTTGAAAGATACGCCCCTCTTCGTAGCCTGCCAAAGGGACCCATATCTACATCATCTTCGAGAGTCGCTTTTTCTAGCACGGAGGATAAAATCTCGCAACGGTCGCCAATTTTACAATCGGTGATGATGGTATTGGGACCGATTTCACAGTTTTTGCCAATCACGGTTTCACCGCGCAAATGCGTATTGGGCTGGATGATGGAATCTTGACCGATTTCTACATCCATGCCAATATAAGTGGATTGCGGGTCAATGAGCGTGATTCCCTTCATCATCAGATTCCGATTCACGCGTGCCCTCATCTGGGTTTCTGCTTCGGATAGGTGAACGCGGTTATTAACACCGATTGCTTCATTGACATTCTCTAAAATAATTGCTTCTACGTTTAAACCAGCCTCAACCGCCAGCCCAACCGTATCGGTTAAATAATACTCTCCCTTTGCCGAGAGCGGGATTTTTGATAGCGCGTTCCAGAGCCATTCAGAATCAAAACAATATGCGGCGGCATTAAGTTCGGTGATTGCTTTTTCTTCTTCTGTGCAATCTGCTTCTTCAACAATGGCGCGCACGCTCCCTGCCTCATCTCGCACAATGCGACCAAAGCCGCGTGGGTCATCGGCGATGAGCGTTAACATAGTGATGGGACCCGTATTTGCCTCTTGTCGCGTCACAAGCTGGGAGAGGGTGTCACTTGTCAGAAGAGGCATATCGGCATTGCTCACAAGTATATGCCCCTCAAAATCTTTCAGCCGGGATTCTGCTTGTTGTACCGCGTGTCCCGTTCCTAATCTTTCTGCTTGGGTGACAAAATGCACTAAATCCCCAATATGATTTCGCACGGTATCTGCGCCGTGTCCAATCACCATTACTGGTTTTTCTGTAGAGGCAGAAATCACAGCTTGGAGCGCATGCCAAACCATCGGCTTTCCGCAAACGGGATGTAAAACTTTAGGGAGTTTAGAGTTCATGCGGGTTCCCTGACCCGCGGCGAGGATGATAGAGGTTGTTTTCATGGGGTTTCCTTTGAGGAAAACGTGATTTGAGAAATGTGAGAAAAATTAAAACAGGTTTACGTTTCAAATTTTAACAAAAACAAGCCTTCATCTGTTCCCTAAGGCAACGGAGAAAGGCTTGTTTTTTTCTTTCATAAAATTTAGCAGGGGCACCTGGATTCGAACCAAGATCAACGGCTTCAAAGGCCGGTGTGCTAACCGTTGCACCATGCCCCTATAACGGGAGCTGCTTATTTGAGCGGACGATATTTTATCATAGGGAGAAAAATAACGCAAAAGTTTTAGGTTTTATTTTCGGGCGTTAGCCCAAGCTGTTGAGCTTGTGCATAAGAAAGTTTATCGGCGTCTACTTCTTGTGCTTCTTGTGAGTCTACGGCATCATCCCAGAAAGATTTAATTTCATCGGTGTGGATTTTTGTCTTTTGCTGGAAGAGAGCGTCTAATTCACTAGAGGTAATTTCATCTTCGATTTGCTCTTCGGGTACATCTTCTGTGCCGAGATATTGATCGATTTCTTCTACAGAGGGGCGAGTAACGCCCATTGCATCGAGTACGTGTTCTACTTCACTTTTGAGCATCATTAATGCATCTATTAAATCGAGCACTTTTTTGCGTTCGGCAAGTTTGCTGCCGGCAACAATAAGGGCATGGGCATTACTTACAGGGACGAGCAAAAGGTCTTGATCGCCACCAGGGAAGATATGGTAGCTCAAGGGTGTTTCTTGGTGAATATATCCAGATACTTTTTGCCCCGCTCTAAAAATGCCCATTAGCCCAGAAAGAAGTGAAGTCTCAAGACTAGAATCTTGAAGCGTGCCTGCTCTTGCCATAACGTGCCCTTGGTCTGAAAGCAAGAAGATAACATCTGCCTCCATATTCTGGCGAAACTTAGCAAGCAAACCAGACATATTTTTATGTGCGTCAGCATCCCCTTCATTTTCTTCTTCTGAGGGGAGAACGGTTCTTTCTAACTTTAAACAACGCTCAACAGAATCAAGAAAATCTGTTAGGGAAATCGGCTTTTCAAAAAAAGCAAAGGCATCTGCCTCGCGCAACTCTTTACGGATATTTCTTTTTTTAGATCCAGAGATTAAAATAATCTGCGCATCTTTATTATGTTTGGTAATTTTGTCTTTTAGCTCTAAACCAGACATGCCGGGCAAGAGATAGTCAATAATTGCTAAATCCACATGACCACTTGCCACTTCTAAAAAAGCCTCTTCCCCCGAGGGGGCTTCGACAATCTCAAATTTGTGCTCGAGAGAATCTAAGGCTGATTGAAGCAAGCGAATCACATCACGGTGATCGTCAACAATTAGAATACGATGAGTCATAAGAATCGTCCCTGAAAATAAAAATAATATCTGATTATAGCAAAGTTTTTAGAGTTGTGAGGGCAGAATTCCTTTCAGTTTTGTTGGGTGGGTTTATTTTTGGTGAAAAAGCAAGATTTTCTACCGTACGTTTTATTTGAAGTAGATTTTGCAGATTGGCGAGATGGAATTTTTGTAAAAAAACTAAAATCCCCTCGTGGGAACGACTTTAGTCGTTATTCTTTGGGAAAGAGCGACTAAAGTCGCTACTACAAAGTGGTTTCAAAAACATCTGTTTACCTGCATTCATCTGTGGTGAATCTTAGATATTCGGTAGAAAAAGCAAGATAAATCTTGCTCTACGAGTCTGGCGCACCGTATAGCGTGGGGGCAAATCCGCCTAAATTCTTTTCAAAAGGGAAGGTGAAATTTCTATACGCCTCAATCATTTTGCTCGAAAAAAGGGGGACAGCGGGTAAATCGTCCCAAAGTAAAACTTCGATTTCAAATAATTTCTCTCTCGCTTCTGCGGGGTCGGTAATTTGCAAAAACTCAGCACATTTTTTGTTGATTGCTTGGTTGTTGTATCCGTAGGTATTTCCGTCTGCGAAGAAATCACAGAGATAATCGGGGTAAAGAGAAAGACTCCAGCCCACTATTGCCAAATCGTAATCGTTGATTCCGTAGACTTGATAAAAAAGGTCATCCGCGGGGATGGTTTTCTCCTCAAGCGGAATCCCCAACTCGCGTGCCGCGTTTGCGATATAGGATGCGGCTTCTGTGCGAGATATATCTTCTTTTGGGGCAAGGATTATGATCTTTGGAAACGCTTCACCTGAGGGGAGGAGAAGCCCGCTCCCCGCGTGATTTGGGCTGGGTTCCTGCGCCCAAACGTAGCCTGCCTTTTGCAGGATGCGCTCCGCCGCAGACAGGCGCGCTTGCGCATCCATCCCCGCGCAAGGGGGCGAGATGATGCTTGAGTGCCATCCGATGTTTTCTACGGCAACCCAGCCTAATGCGGGAACGACGCGCTCATCCAATTTTTCCTTAGTGAGTGTTTGCGGATCTATTAAACAAGAAATGGCGCGGCGCAGGGCTACGTCATCCCATAAATTTTGATGATGGTTAAATGCCAAAAATCGGATGTCGTTTTTGCGATTCTCAAGAAAGTGGATGGCGGGGTCTGTTGAAAGTTTTTCTATTTCTGTGGCGGTGAGGGAGGTAGGGCTGAGAATAAAATCGGCTTCATCATCGAGGAGGGCTTGCACGGCATCTTGAGAAATGGGGCGATTTTTGATGGGCGTTTTTTCAGCGGGTGGGAGGGCATATAGCGCGGTGCGGGCGGCGATGAAACTTTCGCGGTTTTCTCTTAGGACACGGTCTATATTTTTTAGAAGGACGTTTTGTTCGCTGAAATTCACATCTAAACGCAGTTTTTCGCCACGATATTCGAGGCTATCTTCGTCTAGGTTTTTCATGGCATCGAGAACGTCTTGCTCTTCCTTTTGCAGAATTACAAGTTTTGCTTGGTTTTCAGCAATGAGTGGGTTTTTTTCTTCCTCAGGTAAGAGGGATTGAGCATTTTTGATTTTTGCTTCCCAATAATTTTGGCTGGTAAAAACACCGATGAGCGCGCCGTGCTGCCAATCGCCTGCGTTGGGCGGGGAGGTGAAATAGTATTTGATGGTTTGAGCATTGAGTGCTTCGGCGTGGTGGAGTTTTTCGGGGTTATAGAACTCTGCCCAATTTAACCCAAGCTGAAATTGGAGGGCGGTGTTGATGGTGAAGGCAATATCTTCGGCGGTAAGGGGCGCGCCATCGTCCCATTTTAGGTCAGGAAGGAGGGTGATGGTAGATGTGAGATATTCACCTTCTTGCGTGAAGGAGGTAGGCAAGCCATCGGCGAGGAGGGGCGTTAGTTCGCTGTTTGGCGGGGCAAGTTGATATAAGCGGGGATAATTTACCCCCTGCGTGGCGTAGTTTTCGTAAGATGCGCCATTTTCATCGAAAAGTGACCAGATATTTTCTTCGGTGCTAGGTGCGAGAAGTATGTAGCGAATCTCGCTGTAGGCTTTTTCTGTGGGGGCGGGGACGTTCTCTGTGTTGGTTTCTTCTATTGCCGTAGGCGGCTCTGCGGGCGGCTCTGTGGGCGTAGGGATATTTTTGGGGGGGGCGCATCCTGCTAAGAGAATGAGAAGAAGGAGGGGGAAGATTTTTTTTAACATTTTTTCTGGTTCTTCTATCATAAATTAGTTGCCGCACGGATGTAAATATC
>CAZAWS010000059.1:0-8267 GCA_964488755.1 uncultured Anaerolineaceae bacterium
ACAAGGTCTCTTTAATAACTAGCGGAAATCATTCTTTCTGCTTCTCTGCTAATCTCGCCTCAATATCTGCTTTTTTCATTGTAACGGAGGATAAATCTTCTTTTTCTTCTTCGGCGAAGGCGATTACGGTGATATGCTGGTTTAGGAAGTCTGGTGGTGCGCCGTTTTTTCCCGGGGTGACTTGCCCTAGCGTGTAGCCACCAATGAGAGGAACATCTTTGCCGAGAACATCTTGGATGGCTTCAATTTCAGCACCGGGTTGCGCTTTAAGAATCATTTGCCACGCAATGTCAGCTAAGACTAAGGCAAATTTTGGTTTGGCACCCTTGAGTGCAATAAGTGCTTTTTGAGCCGCTCGTTGAGAGGCTTCGAGGCAGGTGGTGGGACTGCCCGTAAGCAGGTAGGCATCTGTGCCGTCTGGGATGGGTGCGTTCATGCGGAAGCTCCCATCTGCTTCTACGCGTAAGGGGGAGCGGATGAGTAGTTCGCCATCTCCTTTTTCTATGCCCAAGGGGTAGAGGCGTACTAAAAAGTTGAGTGGAGGGAAACCCCAGTCTCGCGCAGGGTAATTAAACAGGGCGGAGTAGGCTTCTGATGCAGGGCGACCATCAAGGGCGCGAATCCAAAATCCACGTGAACGAGTGATGCGGAATTGGCTTCCGATGGGACGCCAACCATAATCGGAGCCTACGCCGATTTTTAGATTACCTTCAATAAGTGCGGCGACCAAACTCCCTGACCCCGCTCTACGCCCTGCTATTTGGTTGGTTGTTCCTGTATGCGGATTTCCACTCGAAAGCCCGCCAATTATATCAAAGGGGGCACCTTCTAGTGCATTGCACATTTGCTCGGCATCCCCATTGAAACCATCGGCAAAAAAAAGTATTTTCTTAGTGTTAGCTGTTGCGGTATCTTCTGTAGACGAAGCACCTTCTGTTTGGGTAGCGGAGGCAAGCTCACGCAAGATCGACGCGGTTTCTCGTCCACTTTGGGCATATCCGGGTAACCAATGTTCGTGTGTTTTTATATCTGGGCTGCTTAATAATGCAACTGCGACCGAGTTTTTTGTTTGTCCAGTGCTTGTCAGGGTAGATGCGGAGGAAAATCCAATAGTTGGGGTATTTCCTAAGAGGCTAGAGACGCTATTGGCAACGCTTTTAGCGTCATAGTAGCGCGATGCAACGATGATGGCGAGGGATGGATTATCAACGCCGATTTTTTTGAGGGCTTGGTGTGTGGCTTTTAAGCCAGCTTCTCGCCCATCGAATGCTTGTGCTTGTCCTACTACTGCTTTTAGAGTCATGATTTTTGCTCGTTTTTTATCTTATCCTAAACCCTAAAGTTTTTTGCATGAAGAGCATTTAGAAATTTAGGTCTAAGGTTTTTTGTTTTCAAATCAGTCCGTTTGTGCTTGAGCCATTGTCTATTTTTCTGCTATGGGTACGGTAAAGTGGAAGGTGCTTCCTTCACGGAATTTACTCTCGAACCAAACGCGTCCCCCTTGCATTTCGATAAGGCTTTTCGTGATGTTGAGACCTAGCCCTGTACCGGGGGCTTCGCGGGTTTTTTCGTCTTCTGAGCGGAAGAATTTGGTGAAGACTTTTGTTTGGTCTTCTTCTGTCATACCGATGCCGTTGTCTTTTACCCAGATATGGATGACCTTGGGCGCACCTTCTGGGTCCCATTGATTTGATGCTTCTTCTGCGCCAATAATGATATGCCCTTCTTCTTGGGTGTATTTATATGAGTTGCTCACAAAGTTCACTAGAATTTGTTCTACGCGTGTTGTGTCTGCCCAAATTTTTGGTAGATTTTCTGGAATTTCAAGAGAAACAGTTTGCTTTTTTTCGGCGATTTGTTTGTCTGTTGAGCGAACTGCGTTCCCAACAATTTCAGCGATGGCAACAGGGGCAAAGTCCATACGTAGGCGACCGACTTCGATTTTTGAGTTGTCATTTAAATCTGAAACAAGTGTAGACATACGGATGACATTGGAGCGAATAGTTTGGAGGAAGTTCGCTTGGCTTTCGCTCACTGCACCAACTGCGCCGGCGGCAAGTAGTTCTGTATATCCTTTGATTGATGTCATTGGATTTTTGAGTTCGTGGGCTACAAAAGAGACAAAATCGCTTTTGGCAATATTTGCGGCTTCAACTTCTGCATATAATTGGGCATTGGCGATAGAGATGGCGGCGTGGTCGCTAAGACGGCTGAGGAAGTCAATGTCTACTTCAGTTTTTTCTATGCTTTCTAAAAGTATTAAGCCAACGACTTTTGTTTCTCGGCGTAGTGGGACTACAATTTGCGTTCTTGTGCCGGGCAATAAGCCACCTTGTTCTGTTGGGTTGAGTTGATGGATTTCTGTTTGACCGCTTTCTGCTGCGTCAATCATTGCAGGGAGTTCAAGTGGGAGGGCTTTGTCTTCATAAAGATCAAGTTGGTTTCCGTAGCCTTCTTGAGCCATGATATAAACGCCTTCTTCGTTAAGGTTTCCAATGAGACCCGCGTCTGCTTTAGAACGGCGCATAGCCCACTCTAGGGTGGTGTTCATGGCTCGGTCGGTTTCTAGGCTGGCATTGAGTTCTCTGTCTATGCGCTGCATGATGGAGAGTTCTTCAACGCGAGCATTAAGTTCTTGATCTGTGAGAGTGTATAAGCGGGCATTTTCTACAGCCACAGCGGCTTGCCCCGCGAAAGCGGTGAGTAGATTTTCGTCACCACTTACGAATGGTAATCCATCTTTTTTGTTGATGACTTCAACAACGCCAATAACATTGCCTTTGACTTGAAGAGGAACAGCGAGTAGAGCTTGCGTAGCAAATCCCGTTTTTTCATCGGTGCTTTTGGCAGTGCTTTCTGACCAATCCTTTGTTTTTCTTGTGTTATTTTCTACTACGGGTGCGTGTGTTTCAACCGCTTTTCCTACGACGCCTTTTCCAGCGGGAATGCGTTTGCCAATCAAATCACCTGCGGCTGGTCCTACGGTGACGGTGAAAACCAGTTCATTTGTGTCATCATCAATCATGAAGAGGGTGCCAGCTTCGCAATCAAGAATTTGGACAGCACTTTCTAAAATATTTTGAAGAAGTGGTTCGTGTTCGAGGGTAGAGGTGAGTTGTTGTGTAATTTCATTTAGGGTAGCAAGTTGCTTTGCGCGGCGTTCGGTTTCTTGAAGTAAGCGAGCTTTGATAATAGCACCTGCTGTTTGGTCAGCAATTGCTCGAAGTAAATTGAGCTGTTTTTGTGTATAGGTTGTATTGGGGTCGCGACTTGCGATGCTGAGTGCGCCAATAGTTTCTGAGCCGGCATTAAGTGGAACGCCTGCCCACGCGTAAACTTTTTGCAAGGAGGGAACGACATTTAGCCGTTGACACTCTTGTCTGTAGTCTTGCGTGAGGAGCGCGCGACTGTTGCGGGCTATCCATTGAGCAACTCCCTGATTATAGGGGAGAGGGAGCGTTTCTTTTTCTTCAAGGCGTTGGCGGTCTTCAATACAAAAAGCAAAATAGAAATAACCACCGGTTTGATTACGCAAAGTGATATGAAAATCTGTAGAGGGGATAATCTGCGTAGTTTGGGCGAAAATCAATTCAAGCACATCGTTAAAAGATAGTGTAATACTAACCCCTTGAGAGATGCGGGTTAAGGCATTCATTTCTTCAACTTGTTTTTCCATATTCACAACAACCTGTGCACGTTCTATAGCCATGCCAGCTTGGTTGCTTATTTTTTCTATATATTCTAATTCTTGGCTATTATAAGGGTCTCCAGAACGCCTTGTGCCTAGTGCTATCCAACCTATTAGGCGATTTATGCTTTTCATGGGTATAAAGAAAGACGCATTTAATAACTTTAGACGTGAGCCTTCACTTTCGAGGTGGGCGGGAAGATTTATAGGGTCAATATGGTAAAGAGAGTTTTCTTTTTTTAGTACTTGGACTAAGGGATTGTTTTCTGTAAATCGAATATCGCTAGTAGATTTTCCTTTGTCTTTAGTGGCGACATATTGATTGCTAGAAGAATCGTGGATATAAATGTGCAAAAGTTCAGGGAGCAAAGGTTCCGCTAAAGCCCCTCTCATTGCCGTTGTGATGTCGGTTAGATTTTTGGCTTTTGTTATTTGCTCACTGAAAATGCCTAGTTCTTTTTCATGAGTATCTTTTCCTTTGAACCGAATTTTGTCTATAGTGGTTTTGATCTTAGAGATTATAGGGGAGCTTATTATTGTCAAAAGAGCAACAAAGCCACCAAGTACATAGACATTATTTGCTGGAATTACACTCCCAACCATAAGACCAATACCCCAAATGAGAAGAACATAAGCCGCACTGGCAATAATGGTTAATAAAGTAACCATTATGCCTCGGCTAATAAGATAATCTATCTTAAGGAGACGATAGCGTAAAATTGCATACCCGGCAATAATAGGGAAGAAAATTGTGGTGCTTAAAAAATACGGGCTAAATTTCCATTGTGTATAAAAAGGATAAGTGATTAACCATAACCCAATGGGCGTAAATGCAAATAAAATGCCAAACCAAATGGTTTTTATCTGTTGTTTAGCAATGGAAGATTTTTCTGTATAACTACGATATGAAAATATGCCGATAAAAAAGAAAATGGTAGCACCAACAAAAATATAAATAGAATGCCACTTAGGAATATAGTCATAGGGTGCTTGGGTGTCATAAGTAGTAAAAAAAGCCAGTAGACTTAAAAGAGTCGCAGTCATATACCCAAGGGAGCGAATAAAAGGAACTTTTCGAGTCAGCGGGAACTCTTGAGGGAAGCTAAGAGCTAAAGCCCACAACCCTCCTCCTGTGAATGCAATAGAAAAAAGCCACAAATTTGTTAAATAACTTGTTGTATAGGTATCAAAAAGAAGTGCTGCACTAAAAGAAAAAGAAATGGAAAAAAGAGTAAAAGCACGGCTTGTATTATCAGAAAGACGCACTTTAGACATCCATAAACTGACGCCTAAATAAATTAACCCAAGAAAATACGGGAAATAAAAAGATTTGAACTTATCGCGTGCAGGAAAAGCACTCAATTTAATATCTTTATTGATTCTTTCGCCTTCGGGGTCTTCAATGGTTATTTGTATTTCATCGCCAACAGCATAAGCAGAGAGTGCGTGGCTCATTTGTCTAGGGCTATCAACATCTACATCTTCAATCTTGATTAGCTGGTAATCTTTCCCCTTTACTTCATCATATAATGCCCAGCTTCCCTCTTTTGCAGGTCCCGAACCGCTTATAAGCATAGAGTGTCTAATATAAGCACCAACAAAAGGTGTTTTCCACCAGGAAAAAGCAAAAATAGGAAGAAGAATAAAAACAATAACAGCAAAAGCCTGATAATAACGAATAGAATTTTCTATAACTTTATCAAGTTTCTTCTTTTTAAGAGACTGAAAAATGCTCATAATTTACCTTGTTGTTTTGGGGAATTGCTGAAGAACAAAATGGCGAAAGTAATCTCAGGTAGATTTTACTCCAAATTTCCTCAATTGAAGATGGTTATTTCATAACAAAATCGGTCTACGCTGAGACCGATTTTCTTAAAGTTCTTTTTGGAGGGATGAAGAACCGCCTCGCGCGTGTTTTGAGCTTGAGTGCCTTTGGTCAACTTTTTCTTGGCGTAAACATTAACGCGTATCACGTTCACGCTGAAAAACTGCTTGGGTGCAGACCCCCAGCCCAAAACACGTACTGAGCCGTGTCGAAATACGCGTTTGAAACGGCAGGAAGCCCCCGTTTCCTTCAGGGAAGCGGGGGCTTCTTGCCATCCTAATTAAACATCCAAATTACGAACATCCTGCGCGTGGGTTTGAATAAATCGTCTGCGTGGTGGAACGGCGGCACCCATCAGCATATCAAAGGTGCGGTCAGCTTCTGCCGCGTCTTCGATGGTGACGAGGAGTAGGGTGCGGTGTTCGGGGTCCATAGTTGTGTCCCAAAGCTGAGTGGGGTTCATTTCGCCCAACCCTTTATAGCGTTGTAACCCAACTTTTTCACCTTCGGGGATGCTGCGCATATAATCGGTTCTTTGGTCTTCAGTATAGACATATTTTGATTTGCGTTTGTGGGTGATGAGGTAGAGCGGTGGTTGAGCAATATAGAGATGTCCTTCGTCAATGAGTGGTTGCATATAGCGAAAGAAAAAGGTGAGCAAAAGGGTGCGGATGTGGCTACCATCTACATCGGCATCGGTCATGATGATGGTGCGTCCATAGCGCAAGCCTTCAAGATTGAAGGTTTCGCCAATACCTGTGCCTAGTGCAGAAATCATGGCTTTTACTTCTTTATTGCCTAAAATTTTGTCGAGCCTAGCGCGCTCTGTGTTTAAAATTTTACCGCGCAAGGGCAAAATTGCCTGAAAGTGGCGGTCGCGCCCTTGTTTTGCAGAGCCACCTGCCGAATCTCCCTCAACGATATAAAGTTCGGTTTTGGTCGAGTCTCGCTCCGAGCAGTCGGCTAATTTTCCTGGCAGCGTAAGGCTTTCTAGGGCAGATTTTCGAATGATAAGATCACGGGCTTTACGCGCTGCGCTGCGCGCGCGTGCCGAAGTGAGGCATTTGCTTATAATCGCTCTTCCGGCTGAGGGGTTTTCTTCGAGAAAAGTGCTAAAGGCTTCGCCAATAATTTTTTGGGCATGCGTTTGCACTTCGGGATTCATCAATTTTACTTTGGTCTGGCTTTCAAATTGAGGGTCGGGATGTTTGATGGAGATGATGGCGGTTAAGCCTTCACGGGTATCATCGCCGGTGAAGTTTTTATCTTTCTCTTTTAGAAATTTGTTTTTGCGAGCATAGTCGTTGATAACGCGTGTGAGTGCGGCGCGTAAGCCTGTGAGATGTGTCCCGCCGTCAATGGTGTTGATGGTATTGGCAAAAGCATAAATTGATTCTGTGAAGACGTCTGTATATTGAATTGCCGCCTCAACGCTAATATTATCAATGGTTTTTTCCATTGAGATAACTTTATGCAATGGTTTGCGGTTACGGTTCATATAGCGTACAAAGGAGGCGATGCCACCTTCGAAATAGAAGTTCATTTCGTTGTCGTTGCGTTTGTCTACAAGGTGGATTTTTACGCCGCGAGTTACAAATGCCATTTCTCTAAAGCGGTGAACGAGCGTGGAGAATTTATAGCTAAAATCGCCTACAAAAATGGATTTATCATATTTAAAGGTGACGCTTGTGCCTGTTTCGTCGCCTTTTGTTTTGCCTATAACTTTGATTTCCCCTTGCGGGTGTCCGCGTTCAAAACGTAGACCGTGAATCTTGCCATCGCGTTTTACTTCTACTTCGCACCATTCTGAGAGGGCATTTACGGCACTTACCCCAACGCCATGTAAACCACCAGAAACTTTATAGCCATTTCCGCCAAATTTACCGCCAGCGTGGAGCTTTGTCATCACCACTTCTAATGCCGATATGCCCGTCCCTTTATGAATGTCAACGGGGATGCCGCGTCCATTATCGCTAACGGTGATACTCTCATCTTCATTGATACTGATGCTGATTTCATCACAAGAGCCAGCTAAGGCTTCGTCAATTGAATTATCTACAACTTCGTAAACGAGATGGTGCAAGGCTTTAATATCTGTTCCGCCAACATACATGCCAGGGCGGCGACGAACAGCTTCCAAACCTTCTAATACTTGAATGTCACTTGCTTTATACGATGTATCGTTTTTAGCCACAAAAACCTCCAAGGGTTTATTGAGTCTGTGTCGAAGCCTTTTGGGAATCGAGCTTTTCCAAAACAGTTTCGAGCCAGACATTCATATCATAATAATAAATAAAACTAGCTGATAATAATGCTGTAGTGATAAAGGCATGCCCTAAAATGCCTACGAGCATCATCCATGTAGAACTAGAGGGCGTTAGCCAAAGGATATTAAATCCTTGAGCGAGAACGATAATGCTGATGATGAAGAAACTGCAGGTGGGCAGAGTGAAGCGGGAGAGGTGTATGCTACTTAGTATGGAGCGAAAAAAATTTTCTTCTTTGATAAAAATGCCATGTGCTGAGAAAAATATAGGCACAATAAGCCACATTGCAAAGAATACCAGAAGAAGAAAAACGATTTGCGCTAAAGTAGCGTTGATTTGCATGAATACAGCAAAAAAGAGAAAAAGTGGTAGTCCAAAGGCAATTAAGGCGATAATCAAAACAACTGATAATGCGCTGGCTTGTAGAATGGTTTTAATTAACCAGCGGAAATCTTGCCCATCGTTTTCTACAGCTGTATTTGCGACA